>JANQGS010000132.1 GCA_028277195.1 Candidatus Gastranaerophilales bacterium | reverse complement strand
ACTAATATAAGTATTAATATAATAAATTTTTCAAAAATTTCAAGTTAAATTTTGTTAAAAGGTTTTCCTTTAAATAATGCAGTACTTGGAAGGACAGGCGTGTTAAAATGTATAATTATGTTTAAAGGAAACAAAGTGGAAAAAATTATAGTAGGTCATCAGCCACAATATTTTCCGTATATAGGAATTTTAAATAAAATTTCTAAGGCCGACGTGTGTATTATTACAGACAATCTACAGTTTAATAAAAAAGCCTTTCATAACAGGACTTTTATAAAAAGAAATGATAGTAAGGTTTTAATTACTATCCCTGTTCTAACGAAAAACAATAGATGGCGGCCTATCAACGAAATGAAAATTAATTATGAGGAACCCTGGCTTAGAAAACATTTAAAAACTATTTTTTTAGCTTATTCAAAATGTGCTTATTTTAATAAATATTTTGATATTATTAAAGAAATATATGAAAAAGAGCATATTTATTTATCTGATTTAACATCTGAACTTTTAATTTTTATTTTGAGAGAATTTGAAATTATAGAAGATATTAGATTTTCCTCGGAACTAAAAATAAAAGGTGAAAAAACAGAATTTTTGATTAACTTAACTAAATCAGTCAATGGCACTAAATATCTTTCAGGTTCAGGTGCAAAAGCATATTTTGACCCGGAAGTATTTTTACAATCCGAATTAGAACACGAATTTAACGAATTTGTACACCCTGTTTATTCTCAATTAGGAAAAAATTTTATTGAGGGAATTGGATGCATTGATTTACTTATGAATTGTGGAAAAGATGGCAGGAAATACATATTATGAATATACTTGCAATAGGCGCACATTTTGATGATGTAGAGCTAGGATGCGGCGGCACCCTGGCAAAGCACTCAGCTAAAGGCGACAACGTAATCATTTATGTTGCCACTTTGTCGGGCTACTCAAATTACGCTAAAAAAGTCATCAGGGATAACTCAATAGCAATGGAAGAAGGTAAAAACGCCGCTGAAATACTTGGGGCAAAACTCATCAGGGACGACTTCCCCACTATGCACCTGGAGTTTTCCGACGGCCTGAACTTAAACCTGCTAAATATAATCGAAGAAAATAATATTGATACTATTTATACACACTGGCATGGGGACGTGCACCACGACCATACTGCCCTGTCCAAAGCCTCACTTCACTCAGGAAGGCACGTAAGACGCATTTTAATGTACAGGAGTAACTGGTATCACTCTCCTTATGACTTCCGGGGTAATTTTTACGTAGACGTAACAGACTACTGGCATATAAAAGAACATGCTATTATGGCGCATGAGTCGGAATTTAAAAGTGTTGGGGAAAAATGGCTGAGTTTTTTCAGGAATGAGGCGCAAAACGCAGGCCAGAAAATAGGTGTTGATTTAGCCGAAGCGTTTGAGGTTGTGAAATATGTTTGTTAGTTATATCAGGAGTTTAAATTGAATAAACAAGATTTATATGTTCATAACCGGCCATATTAAAAAAATCCTGAAAAATCGCCCTATCCTGTTCACAACCTCGGGCAGCCCGGCTGATTTTTCCGAAGTACAGGGCCTGGATAACCTCCAGAAGCCCTCAGGCCCTATACTGCAATCCCTTCAGAAAATAACGAGGATTTATGGCTCTAAAGTCTCGTTTTACCTGATAAACGGCTCATCTTCAGGCATTATTGCGTTGATGCTCGCTACTGTAAAAAAGGGGGAAAGGGTCTTAATAGCAAGAAACGCGCATAAATCGGTCATAAATGCCCTTGTCCTTTCGGGTGCAGACCCTGTCTGGGTTGAAACAGGCTGGGATAATGAGTGGAACATTCCCGGTGGTACAGAAATATCCGGTATTCCCGATGATGTAAAAGCAGTATGGCTTACCAGCCCTACTTATGAGGGTATTGCCTCAAAAATAAAATCAATAGCTGAATTGTGCAGGCAAAAAAATATACCCCTTATTGTAGATGAAGCGCATGGGGCACTATGGCCTTTCTCTGAAAGCCTTCCCGTGTCCGCCATACACTGCGGGGCTGACGCCTGCGTTCAATCCCTGCATAAAACCGGTGGTTGTCTTAACCAGGGGGCTTTGCTGCATCTTTCCAAAAATTCGAAAATTAATTCCGGCAGCGTACAAAAGGCTTTAAACATTATTAATACAACTTCGCCGTCATACATAATGTTATCAAGCATTGAGTCCTCAATAAACTATCTTAATTCAGCCAGGGGCAGGGAAAAACTTGGGCGGTTGATAAAAAATATCAATAACCTGAAAAAAAATACCCCGGCCATTTTCCTGGAAAATTCAGACCCTACAAAGATTTTTTTCAGGATTAACGGTATATCCGGTAATGAGCTTTCGGATTTTCTTGAGAGGGAATTTAAAATTGAGTTTGAAATGAACAATAATACAGGGGTACTGGCGCTGACCGGCATAGGGACAACAGGGCGAAACCTGCAAAAACTGGAAAAAGCACTCATACAGGCAGATAAAAATATCCCCAAAACATACCGGCAAACACAAATAATGCCTTACATTATTCCGGAAAAAATCCTGGCACCCTCACAGGCATTTATAGCTAAATCAAAAAAAATTGCCCCTGAAAACGCTGTCGGTTTAATAAGCAAGGAGACTATAGTCAACTACCCGCCGGGTATTCCCTTTATTATAGCCGGGGAGGTTATCCGGAAAGAGCATCTGGAATTTTTAAGGCATTTAAGGGAAATAGAAGTTATTAATGATTTTCGCCTTTAAAACAAAAAGCCCCTAAAAGGGGCGTATATGAGATTTATTATGATGCTTGTTGGTTTATTAATAACTGTTCTTGATTAACCCAATGTCTTTTTTGGATTTGAATACTCTTTCCAGGTTCTTATCTGCGCTGTCTAGCATACCGTTTTTGTTGGTATCGTATGTAGCGAGGATTTGCTGTTTTGTCATTGTTTTGCCTTTTGACCATAAGAACCCGAGAACTCCTTCTGGGTTAAAGTTTATTCCTTTTTCTGCGGCGGGGTCAATATCATAGTGAATACCGTTATATTTAATATCAATTCTGCCCTGTCCGTCTTTTGTATTTACCGTAACATTGCCGTTTTGACCGATAATAAGGGTTCTTCCGTCTTTTAGCCGCTGTTTTGTGCCGGCTTTAAGCTCTTTTCCCTCAAGGAGTGTTTTGCCTTCGTGCAGAATTAATTCCTGGGTTCCGGCATTGACTCTCACAGCGCCCATTACCTGCGGGTTGTTGGGGTCAGTGTGTTTTTTGTACTCTGCGTCTATATCAAGACCGTCCGCATTAAGTATATTGTATGTCTCACCATAGTAAGTCTTTCCGTTTTTTGTGCTTTTATGGTCAATAGTTACTTTATTACCGGTTTTATCCCTGAAGTTAAAGTGCGGGTCACCCCATGCGCCTTGCAGGTCTTCTTCTATGATTATTTCCTCTTCATAAGGAAGGTTTGAATTATTAAGAAGGTTTGAACCGCTTGTTTTACCGCTCAGGAAATTTACCAGGTAATTAATGTAGCTCATTAAGCTGGACATCTGGTTATTCCCGGAATATACATTGTTGTTGCTTTGATATGAGGGCATTGCGCTTGAAAACCCTCCGCCGAGGAATTGTCCCTGGAACATTGCTGTCGGGGAGTACATTTGTGATGTACCGCCAAGGTATTGTCCCTGGAACATTGGCTGCGGCCGCGTAAATCCCGTTGTCGGGTAAAAATTGTTATTGTAAATATTTGAAATGTTTGTGTTGATGTTGTTTGTGTTGGAAAAATAAGGGTAAGGGGCATTCATTCCGTAACTGCCATAATTCCCGAAGTTCCCGTAGTTAAATGCTGGTCTTTGCATCATAACTGGACTTTGCATTGAATTTGTCCACATAATAATCTCCTCCTCAATTTTTATAAGTCTAGTTTTAGTTCTGTTTAAAATTTGCAAGTTTAGAAAACTTGGTTTATTCTCTCGCTCCTCTATGTTTATAAAAACAATATATATTTTAGGCATTCAATATCATTATTTTTTTTTACATTTCTTAATAATTACGAGTCTCGGTAACAGTTGTTCCGGAAAAATCTTAATAAGCAAAAACCTAAGTGTTGCTTGACTTTAAAACATGCTTGTTTTACATATTATTAATAAGTATCTAACATTAAATCATATTTCAAGGAGAAATTAAGTGCCGACAATAAACCAGTTAGTCAGTAAAGAACGCAAATCAACAAAAGAAAAGACAAAATCCCCGGCATTAACATCATGCCCGCAAAGAAGAGGAGTCTGCACAAGAGTCTATACAACAACACCAAAAAAACCAAACTCCGCCCTGAGAAAAGTGGCCAGAATCAGGCTAACGAACGGTTTTGAGGTTACGGCATATATCCCCGGAATAGGACATAACCTCCAGGAGCACTCGGTTGTGCTGATAAGGGGCGGAAGGGTAAAAGACTTGCCCGGGGTAAGATACCATATTATCCGCGGTACTCACGACACAGCGGGCGTCCAGAACAGGGGCCAGGGAAGAAGTAAGTACGGCGCAAAAAGAGCTAAAAAATAACAGGAGAATATAATTAATGTCAAGAAGAAATAAACCGCCTAAAAGGACACTATTGCCTGACCCCGTTTATAGCAGCCAGGACGTGGCCAAGTTTATCAACAGGATTATGAGGCGGGGTAAAAAAAGCACTGCACAGAGAATTTTTTATAATTCCATGGAAATAATAAAGGAAAAAACACAAAAAGAACCCCTGGAAGTTTTCCAGACTGCCCTGAAAAATGTTATTCCGCTGATTGAGGTGAAAGCAAGAAGGATAGGCGGCTCTACCTACCAGGTGCCTACCGAGGTCAGCCAGGAAAGAGGCAATGCCCTCGGCTCAAAATGGATTATAGATACGGCAAAATCCAAAACAGGCAGGCCAATGGAAGAAAAACTAGCCCAGGAAATCCTCTTTGCCTCTAATGGTGAAGGTGCGGCAGTTAAAAAACGCGAAGATACCCATAAAATGGCTGAGGCTAACAAGGCGTTCGCCCATTACAGGTATTAAAAAAGATATATTTTTAAGATATATTTATTTTTGCGCATTTTTTTGATAAAATTTAAAAAAACATGACAATTTTAATTAAAAAAATGCTTTTTTTGTGTATTTTATCAACTTTTTTGACCTGAAGGGGTTGAATTCTTCTTATGTTTGTAGTATATAATACAATAAAGTCAGAAAATATCATCATCTCGCCTTTTTTAAGGTCTTCTCCTCTTCTTGTTAACTAAACCTCGGGTTTTAAAATGCCTTCAGCACAATCACTCTCTAAGTTCAGGGATAGTTTCCTTGCAGGTTTTACCAAGCCCAGTCCGCTTGTCGCACAGTTCATGATAGGCCTGGGCGCAACGTTCATCAGGCCCGCGATTGTTGCTACGAACAAGGAAGAAGAACCTGAAAAAAGAATGTATTCGGCAGCAAGACTATTTTTGCAGGAAGTAATGGTTTTGCCTGTTTATATAGTTCTGGGAACTATTGCCGGTAGAGCCGGAAGAAAATTTGCAAAGTTCTCAACCAATGCCGAAAATATTACCTCAGTGCTCACAACGGCAATATTAGCGAGTATTAACCTGGTAGTTCCCGGAGCAACCACAATGTTGATTCATAAACTGCCTATAGAAGAAAAAATCGCCGCACTTGCAATGAAAGGAGACGAAAACCCCGACACTGAAAACAAAAAACACAAACTTGATGTAGTATCTGCATCACCTACATTTAATACCATAAAAAATCCTTATTTAATTTCACCCAATTTTACAAATAATTTTAACTTAAACGAACTAACCCGGATTAAACACAACTCCATACTGGCTAATATGCAAATTTAGAGAAGGAAAAATGACTATAAAGATAGGACAATCAGTAGTAGACGGATTAAACAGCGCAAGGTTTTTAAACGCTGTTTCTTCTCCTAATACCGCAAGGAATATGGTTAGTGTTCTTATCTTGACGAACGGGATTCTAAGGGCTGGAGCAAGTGAACTGGATAAAGAGGAGCCCCCTTCAGCAAGGCATTACGGTGCAGTAGTTGAAGGAATGCACCATGGCTTTGCGCTGTTCCTGCAATATACGGCAATTCCGCTGATGGGCATAGGCGGTTTGCTCCTGGGCAAGCACTTGATGGCAAAAACCGCGTTTAAAAACATAGGAGAAAAAGTAAAACTCAGCGATGAACAGCTTGAATTCCTTGACAAATACGGGAAGCAGGCAAAAAAATCAATATTTGGCTTCTTTAGCAGGGTAAACCGGAAATTTAACGATTGGATGGGCACTCATGAGGTAAATGAAGGGCTTACACTGATTCACAGGCATAACGAAGCTGTATTTAAAAACGTAAGGCAAGCGGTTGATGGCGGCAAGCAAATAGTAATCCGCAAAAAAGGGAAACTATACTCTATTAAAAAAGACCCTATTGAAGGCATTACTACAAAGGGCAGAAGAGATAATATAATGGACGCGCTGGAAGGCAAGGATGATGGAATCTTAACGGAAATTAAAAGCGGAAAAGTCCCAAAAAATGCTTTTGAAACAACCACATTAAAATTTATAGATGATGACTTAGCAACCCACCACAATGTTATCGGCTCGCAAAAACTGGGTGAAGCAATAGGTATGACAGCAGCGCTTAATACGGTGTCACCGTTAATAACAAACAAGTTTGTTCCGCCGCTGCTTGAGAGAATGGGGCTTTCCAAAGACGGAGAAGAAACCGGGAAACCCGCCGGTTTTAGCACTAAATTAAAACCAAACTTCGGTATAACAAGGAGATTGGAACAACAGGGCTTTGGTTTCAACAATATATAAAACCTGTAACTACCCGGCATCCTAAAATTTTATCCCTAATACAATTTCCTCAGCATTACATTTTTGTAAAAATGCCCGAGTATCTGGTAAGCACTATAACCCCTGTTAGCCAGGACATTTGCGCCGGTCTGGGACATGCCGACCCTGTGGCCGTTTTTTGGGACTTTCTCATCAAATGACCTGACTGAAACTGTGTATGGCACTTCCTTGCCCCATACCTTTTTTGCCGGCAATGTCCACCCGCCTGCGCTGGCATGGTAATAGGCGGGGATTACTTTTTTATTATGTACGAGTACCTGGCCTTTTGTGGCATCAACAGCCTTGTTTGTCCTTGCGGTTTCTGCTGAAACACCGTAATAAGCCTGGTCTTCCGGCGTATCCTTAAGGTCATAGCCGTAATGCTTTCTTTTTCCCTTATTTGCCACAGCGTAGCTCCTTGCCGCAATTGCCTGGGCTTTATGCGCCTCGATATTCCACGCCGGGGGCATTTCTGCGGGCACTACGCCCTTAACGTAATTTTCCAGGTCAACCTCGTTTATAACGGTTAACCCTTTATCAGTAGTTAATACAACAATCCGGCCCTTGTACCATTTTTTCTTTATGTAGCTCAGGCCACCTTTTTGGGTTGGTGTAATTATTATTTTCTTATTTCTTATTATGTAATTTTTACCGTCAATGCCGACCTGCAGGTAATCCCCTTTTTTCCTTATTTTATAAGGCTTCATCCGGTTTAGCAGGAGCAGGTGTTTCCCGGTTTTTGCATCAGCTATAACGCCGCTTTTTGATGTTCCAAAAGTAATCCTGGCATTGCTATTGGTGTATAAGCCTATTTTTATTGCGCTGGCGGGCAGGTTTGCGCAAAAGCAGGCAATTATCATTAATATGGCAATTCGCAACAGTTTCATAAGTATATTTTAACCATGAATTTTCGCGAATTGGCAATCAAGCTCTATCTGTTTTTTCAACTCATCGAGTGAGTCAAATTTTTTCTCGTCCCTTATTCTCTCAAAAAAGTAAACCTCAATAACCTCGCCGTAAATTTCCCTGTCAAAATCCAGGATATGCGCTTCGGGGAGGTCTTTTTCAAGGTCGTCTACGGTTGGTCTTCTCCCGACGTTTATGACTGATTTATAAACAGTGCCTGCTATTTTTACACTTCCCGAGTAAACTCCCCTTAATGGCAGGATTAGCTCACCGTCAACGAGCAGGTTAGCCGTGGGGAAACCTATTTTCCGGCCCAGGCGCCGTCCTTCTATTACCCTGCCTTTAAGTTTAAACGGCCTTCCGAGGAATTCCCGGGCCGAGGCAACGTCCCCGGAATTGATAAACCCTCTTATCACAGAGCTGCTTACCACATGGTTATTAATTTTTACCGGCGGGATTATATTGAGCCGAAGCCCGGTTTCAGCGCAGTATTGTCTTAAAAAGTCGCCGGTTCCTTTTCTGTCGCTGCCAAACTGATGGTTATACCCCACGGAAAGACTTTTTACGTTTAAACAGTCTGTCAGGATATTTTTTAAGTACTGTGCTGCGGTCATTTTGGCGAGTT
>JANQGS010000049.1 GCA_028277195.1 Candidatus Gastranaerophilales bacterium | reverse complement strand
GCATAAACGAGCTTGTAAAGGCTGCTGTTATCTGCAATGAGGCAAGCCTGAAAAAAAAGGACGGGAAATGGGTATCCCACGGAGACGCGGTTGATATTGCCCTGCTGGCAATGGGCTATAAGCACTCGCTGGAGCCCGGTATGGCCCTCAGGGATATTGAGGTTTTAAGGGAAATCCCTTTTGAGTCGGACAGGAAGTTTTCAGCTAAATTTTACAGGCATGGCCCGGGTGTGAGGGTTGCTGTAAAGGGTGCGTTTGAGGTAATCTCGGCGTTTTGCGATGGAATTGACAGGAAAAGCGCACAGAGACGTTTAAAAGCGCTTTCAGGCACAGGGCACAGGGTCATAGCGGTTGCGGAGGGGGAAATTACCGGGAAAAATGACCATGGCTACTATGAAGAGGATTTAAGGGGGCTTAATTTCCTCGGGTTTATCGGGTTGATTGACCCCTTGCGCCCGGAAGCGGTTGAGGCGGTCAATACCTGCAAAAAGGCGGGAATAAAAGTAATAATGATAACAGGCGACCACCCGGCAACAGCCCTTACTATCGGCAAAAGCCTCGGGGTTGCGCAAACAGGGGAAAATGTTGTTGAGGGCAGGGAGCTGGACAGGTTTGATGAAAAAAGCGGGGATTTTGTTGAAATTGTTAACAATAAGAGTGTTTTTGCCAGGGTCGCGCCCCTGCAAAAGCTGCATATAGTCAATGCCCTTGCTGAATCGGGAAATTTCATAGCGGTTACCGGGGACGGTGTAAATGATGCCCCGGCGCTTAAAAAGGCGCATATAAGCGTTGCAATGGGCTCAGGTACTGATGTCGCGAAGGATGTTTCCTCAATGATTGTTGTTGATGATAACTTTGCGTCGGTCGTAGCGGGCGTGGAGGAAGGCAGGTATGCCTATGACAACATAAGAAAGGTTGTTTACCTGCTTGTGTCAACAGGGGCGGCTGAAATTGTGCTCTTTATGCTGGCAATACTTTTTAATACCCCGATTCCGCTTATGGCGGTGCAGTTGTTATGGCTAAACCTTGTCACAAACGGCATTCAGGGCGTGGGGCTTGCTTTTGAGAAGGGAGAAAAGGAAACAATGCAGAGACCCCCAAAAAGCCCCGGGGAGGGCATTTTCAATGAGCTTATGGTTAAGGAAACCGCTATATCAGGCATAAGCATGGGGATTGTGGCGTATGCCATGTGGACAGCGCTTTTAGCCGGGGGGGCGAGCGAGTATTCAGCCAGGAACATGGTTTTATTGCTAATGGTTTTATTTGAGAATATACATGTTTTTAACTGCCGTTCCGAGTACAAAACAGTGTTTAAAATACCTTTCAGGAACAACATCATAGTAATAACCGGGGTAATTGCGGCCCAGGCATTGCATATTATATCCATGAACATCCCAATAATGCAGGAGGTGCTGGACATAGAGCCTGTCGGCTTTGAGCAGTGGCTCTATGCTCTGGGTTTAGCGGGGTCTATACTTGTAATAATGGAGTTGTTTAAATTTTTCAGGAAAAAGACCATTATTTATCAATAATTAACGTACTGGCTGGTTTGAGTGCTGCTTATCTGGATATTTCCCGGGATAATAGTAATTGTCCTTCCCCCGTTTACGCCGGGAATAGCGAACTCAAACCCGAATAAAATAAGATTATAATGATATATAAGCTGGGTTGAGACCCCGTCTCTTTTCGGGTCCCTGTAATCAACCGTAAAAGTTACCCGGGGCACTTTATTTCCCTTATACTTAGTTTTTTGCTTGCTTCTGAATTCATAGAGCGCAAATGGTCTCTGGCCAAAAGCAGGCCCTAAATCGTTATGTTCCAGCGTTATATTTTCCGGTATCAAGTTAGCTCCCCTGTTTGTTACAACATTCACAGCCGCCTCAACCGCCGCATTTTCCGTAAAAGGGTCCCCCGCTGACGCGTCTTCAGGCACAAAATGCTTTGAGGCGGCTATTGCGGCTTCTGCGGCTATATCCTGGGTTGCGGCAACGTTTCTCTGAAATAGCCCGTATTCAAGAATACCAAGGATTATAACTATAAGCAGAGGTACTATAAGCACTACCTCTACTAAGTTCTGGCCCTTTTTTGATTTAATCATGAATTAGATTACTTTTTTGATTTTATTTGCCTTAAGACACGACGTGCAAACTTTTACTTTTTTTACGGAACCGCTGAAATCAGCTTTTACTGTCTGCAAATTCGGCTGCTGCCTGTAAGCGTGGTGTTTGTTTGAAAAACTTACCTTGTTGGCTTTTAAAGCCTGTTTATCGCATATCTCACAATGTTTTGCCATATATTTCTCTCCTGTATTTTATCATATTTTACTCACTAATTCCAGTTCCGCAAGTTTTGGGTCTAAAAGCCTTCTGCCCACGTCTTCAAATTGAATGCTGCACAGCTTTCTCTCGCTGTAGCCGATAACTTTTTTAATTTCACCCAGTCCGTACTTTTTATGCCTTACTGTATCCCCTTCTTTTAGCTCAGGCAGGTCACTATCAGCCTCATCATGGCCATTATCATCGCCGGAAACATTATAAACAGGCAAATCCGGCTGTGGAGGCCCGGGCATTTCCCGACCGGGCCTTTCCTCAGGCTCGGGGATTTCCTCGGGAACTTCCTCTTCAGTCTCTATATAATCAAGCACGCTCTCATCCCGGAACTCCTCGCTTGAGTTGTAATCAAAATCATCATCGCCCTCGCCCTCACCCTCACCCTCATGCTCCGGCTCGTCCGCATCAAGCAGTAAATTAAGGTTTCTTTCCTCCTCTGAAACGGCCTCTTCCCGCTCAATGCACTCAACAGGCTCAACAGTATACTCTTCTTCCTCAGCATACTCTTGTTCAGGGTATTCCTCCTCGTACTCCTCCTCATATTCCTCTTCGTATTCTTCTTCCCGGGGTAACTCTTCCTCTTGAATCAATTCTTCCTGTATCAATTCCTCCTCTTCGGGGTATGCTTCCGGTTCGGGGGCTTCTGCAAAAGAGTTATCAATTATTACTTCCGGGGAGTCCTCTTCCGTTTGGGGAATTTTTATTAATAACGGCACATTGGCGGTTATTTTACCGTAAATAATTGCTTCACCCGCTCCAAGGCTGCTTAAAAACTGCTCAATACAGGTTATTTTCGAGTTGCTAAAAGCCTGAAACGCAAAAATATTTTCAATTCTCGGTAAAATTTTACTTATAATTTCCGAATTATGATATGCGGAAAATAAGGGCGTTATGCCGCTTTTTACGCCCCGGTTGAGAAGTTCCCCGGCGAGCCCGGGGTTATTTGTATCGGTTACAAGGAAAAATTCCCTTTTAAAAGTTTCCCTGTTCAGCCTCACAACCGCCTCAACAAAATCTTCCTTCCACGCTTCGTCCGTTTCCGATAAATCCAGCACAACCGGGCTGTTATCATTAAACGCATTGTAAAGGGCATTTATTTCCCCGTCGTTGTCGGCAAAAATCCCCCTCCTGCGTAATTTTTTAAGGCTATTAAGCAAACAGGACAACTCCGGTGAGGGGTTAGCCTCGTATTCATCCCTTATTGCGCCTAAAAAGGCTGAAAAAGCAATATGCCCGCCCTCTTCGGAAAGCAGGTATTCCTCTATTTCAGAAAAAATATTCTCAATATTAGCCCTTGTCTCCGTTGAAAGGCGATTCAGCGTCTTATTATACAGGTTTTCCA
>JANQGS010000019.1 GCA_028277195.1 Candidatus Gastranaerophilales bacterium | reverse complement strand
GAATTTAATTCTTAACGCTTTCCTCCCCATTTACAATAACTCCCAAGTTTTATACTTGAAATTATTATATCATATTATTTTATACTTTGCACACTAGAGAACTCGAAAAGAAGTTAGAGAATCAGGATATGTTAAGACTGTCAAGATTGTTAAGTAACGTAAAAATTGTCTAGCAGCTTCTTTGTAATAAAAAGATGAGAAAAAACTGGCTACCATATAGAGCCAGTTTTTTCAAAACTTTGAAACTAAAAGAGGCTGCTAAAAATTACTTTTTAGACAGCCTCCTCAACTGTTGATGTATAACCCGCAGGATTCTTTATCTGTTATAATTTGAAAATTATTACAGTTTACTATCGGAAAGGATAAATAATGGAAATAAAGGTAAAACAGGGTTCGTTAACCGATGTATCGTGCGATGTGCTGGTAATAAACCTCTTTGAAGGGGTAAAAAATCCCGGCGGGGGCACAGGTGCGGTTGATAAAGCGCTCAACGGGCTTATCTCCTCATATGTCATAGAAAAAGAAGGGTTTAAGGGCAAGCTGAACGAAATGTATGTCCTGCCCACCCACGGCAAAATACCGGCAGATAAGGTATTAATAGCAGGTCTTGGGAAACCGGGGGACTTTAACCCCAATAAAATAAGGGAAGTTTCATCAAAAGTAATCAAAAAAGCAAAATCGCTTAAGGCCAAAACAATATGCACAATACTGCACGGCGCGGGAAGCGCGGGGCTTGAGGATGAAAACTGCGCCAGGATGCTTGCAGAGGGCGCAATAATAGGGAACTACAGTTTTGATAAATATAAAACAAAAAAAGACGAGGACAAGGAAAAAGAAATCCGGTCCCTTGAAATAATTGAAATTGATGCCTCAAAACCGGGTAATATCAACAAGGGCATAGAAACCGGCAAAATCATTGCACAGGGGGTGAATTTTGCCCGCAACCTGGTAAATGAGCCGGCCTGTACCGCAACCCCATCTTTCCTGGCCCGGGCAGCCTTATCAATAGAAGGAATAGAATGCAAAATCCTTGAAAGGGAAGAAACCGAAAAAATGGGCATGGGCTTATACACGGCAGTAGGAAAAGGGAGCGCCGAGCCACCTAAATTCATCCACATGAAGTACTTGCCCCCGGCTAAAGCCCGCAAAAAAATCGCAATAATAGGAAAAGGCATAACCTTTGACAGCGGCGGGCTCGATTTAAAGCCCCCGGCGTCAATGCGTATGATGAAAGAGGACATGTCCGGCTCAGCGGCTGTTCTCGGCATAATGCAAGCTGTTTCACGATTAAAACCCGGAATTGAAATACACGGAATAATAGCTGCCTGTGAGAACATGCCCGGCTCAAGGGCTTACAGGCCGGGCGATGTCTTAAAATCAATGAACGGAAAGACGGTAGAGGTTGATAACACTGATGCCGAGGGAAGGTTAACGCTTGCTGACGCCATTCATTATGCGGTATTGCAGGATGTTGACGAGATAATCGATATTGCAACCCTGACAGGCGCGTGCATGGTTGCGCTGGGCAGCCTGGCCGCGGGCATTATGGGCAATAACGACGATTTGCCGGACGATTTGATAGAGTCAGCGGAAAAAGGCGGGGAAAGGTTCTGGCAGCTACCGCTGTATGAAGAGCATAAAGAGGAGCTAAAAAGCGACATCGCTGACCTGAAAAACTGCGGAAGCAGGTATGGAGGCGCTTTAACTGCCGGAACCTTTCTTAAGGAATTCGCCGGGAATAAAAAATGGGCTCATATAGACATTGCAGGCACCGCCTGGATAGACAAGGAGCTTAAAGAGCTCGCAAAAGGGCCCACCGGCTCAGGGGTCAGGGCTATATTAAACTATATCCTGGCCGGAACATAGCCCAGTATTTGCTTTAAATCCTCGTCAGGCGTAGTCACAGGCGCAATGCTGAATTTCTCAACCAGTACATTCAGCACGTTCGGGGTTATAAACGCCGGCAATGACGGGCCGAGCTTAATGTTTTTAATGCCCAGATGCAGCAGTGTCAAAAGTATTGCCACGGCTTTCTGCTCATACCAGGAGAGCACCATTGAAAGCGGCAGGCTGTTTACGTCTGTGCCAAATGCCTCGGCAAGCGCTACAGCTATTTTTACGGCTGAATAGGCGTCATTACACTGCCCGATATCAAGCAGCCTTGGAATGCCGCCGATATCGCCGAAGTCCTGCTTGTTAAACCTGTACTTTCCGCAGGCAAGGGTAAGTATTACGCAGTCATCCGGCACTTTCCGGGCGAATTCGGTATAGTAGTTCCTGCCTGATTTTGCGCCATCACAACCCCCCACCAGGAAGAAGTGCTTAATCTGGCCGGCCTTTACCGCTTCAATCACCTTGTCGGCAACTCCCAGCACGGCATTGTGCCCAAACCCGACAGTAATATATTTTTCCTCGCCATCCTCCTTAAAGCCCTCCGCTTTCAGGGCAGCGTCAATAACCGGGCGGAAATTCCCGTCGGAAATATGTTGTACCCCGGGCCAGGCAACCAGCCCGCTGGTGAATATACGCTCAGAATAGCCTGCCGGGTTCTGTATGCAGTTTGTGGTCATTAAAATTGAGCCCGGGAACTCGGCAAATTCCTCTTTCTGGTCCTGCCATGCCCCGCCGTAATTGCCTATAAGGTGACCGTATTTTTTAAGCCCCGGGTATGCGAGGCAGGGCAGCATTTCCCCGTGGGTGTAGACGTTTACGCCGGTACCTTGCGTTTGTTTAAGCAATTCCTCAAGGTCTTTCAGGTCATGGCCCGAAACGAGGATTGCCTTGCCTTTTATGGGGGTTATTCTTGCCCGTGTAGGTTCAGGGTGGCCGTAAGTCCCCGTATTGGCGGCATCCAGAAGCTCCATAACCTTAAGGTTTATTTCCCCGCACTTCAGGCATGCGCCGAGAAGCTCTTCAACAGAGGGATTTTTCTTTGTTAACAGGCCCAGCGCGTAAAAGAAAAACTTATAAACCTCGTCGCTTTCCTGCCCGAGAATTCTTGCATGGTCAGCATAAGCCGCCGCACCTTTCATTCCATAGGTTAAAATTTCCTGGAGTGAGACTATATCCTCGTTAAGCAGTTCTTTTCTTTCTGCTATAGATACGATTTGCCCTGCCGGGATTTCGGGTTCTTCCGGTGAGATACCCTTCAGGCTTGCCAGGTTAAGGTATGCTGATTTCACTTCCCGGCCAAGCTCCACCAGGTCATTGTTAATGCTTTCAAGCCTTTGAACATCAAAATTAACGTTAGTAACAGTGGTAAAAAGGGCTTTGAGGGCAGTTTCTTTAACCCGGTTACAATCCAGCTCAACACTGCACCCTTCACGTATTTGCGCGATTTTATCAAGGTAAAAGCCCGTTTCCTTTAAATTATCCATAATGGAATCCTGTAAATTCGACGCGTCAGGGGTTTTTCCGCAAACGCCGATTGTGTTGCACCCCGCTCCTTTTGCGGTCTGTTCACACTGGTAACAAAACATGCTCATAATAGTCCTCCTTTTAAACTAATTCACCGGTTATGGACACTGTATAGTCCTTTATTAATATGCTTTTATTACACTTTTTCATTGCTTCTGCGACAATCATTTCCACGCCCCCGCAGCAGGGCACTTCCATATGCACTATGGAAACCGATTTTATATCGTGTTTTTCAAATATTCGGGACAGTTTTTCAACGTAAATATCCGGGTCAGTATCCAGCTTGGGACAAAACATTATCAGGACGCTATTTTTAAGGAATTTCCCGTGGAAATTCGGGTAAGCAAGAGCTGTGCAGTCCGCTGCAATCACCAAATGCGCGTTATGCAGGTAAGTTGCGTTCGGGTTAAGGAGTTTTAGCTGGATTGGCCAGTTATTCAACTCGGATTGTCCATGTTTAAGGTCTTTTTGCATAGTGCCCGGGCATCCGCAGGGCATTGGTTTATCCTCGTCGGGCTGCGGTATTTCAATAGAGTTTTGCCTTAAATACTCAATCGCCTGGTTATAGAAACCGTCCTCACCGTGGTCTTTCAGGTGCTTAAGGTGGGCTTTAATGACATTATGGCCGGCTTTAGACACATTTTCCATAACCCTGAACTCGTCGTAAGGCTCGGCTTCCCTTTCCTCAATACTCATTGCCCCGAGGGGGCAGGCTTTTATGCAAGCGCCGAGGCCGTCACAGAAAAGGTCGCTTACCAGTCTCGCCTTGCCGTCTATTAATTGCAGTGCCCCTTCCGGGCAGTCGGGTATGCAGTTGCCGCAGCCGGTGCATTTTTCCTCATTTATTTTTATAATTTTCCTTTTCATTGTTTTTCTCCCTTGTCTTTCAGGAATGAATCCAGGTTTTTGTTTTTAAAATAAAGCTCAACCTGTGTGTTTACCGACTTTACCAGGTCTCCCATTATGCATTTTTCCGGCTCACATTCGTTTTTAGACAAAAGACAGCCTGACGGCCTGAATTTCCCGTCAATTGCCTCGTAAACTTTCAGAAAAGTGATTTTCCCGGGGCTTAGCGCAAGTTTAAACCCGCCGCCGTTACCTTTTATGGAGTTTACGAGCTCGGATTTTACGAGTCTTTGCATCACTTTTGAGAGGTGGTTAGCGGAAACCTCAAGCTCGTCAGCGATAAATTTTACTGAAACCGGCTTTTCCCGGTTCTTAGCCAGGACAATCATCGCATGCAAAGCCAGTGATGCCGCTTCTGAGATTTTTAGTATGTTGCTCATAATCACACATATTCAAATCGGATAACAGGTACTATAATACCAATTAAAATTTTATTTGTCAAGGGCGGTTTTTTGGTAAGCAGGTAACAAAAAATTTTTTGTTCCTTACTTATCACCCGCCGGGATAAATATACAGGGGAATGCCTCACCGGGTTTAATATGTAGACTGGTATAAGGAGTTCGGGGAGAATTTTTTATGGAAAACTACAAACCTCTGTTGGTTATTACACTGGCATTTTCTGCTGCTGTGTGCTCATATATTTACTATGCTGACCACCAGAGCGCAATGGCTGAAAACGCAAACAGGAAACTGGAGAAAAAACAGGAAAAGAAAGCGGTCTATGCGCGGCATATCCTCGTTAAGGACATTGAACTGGCCAGGGAGCTGCGCAAAAGGGTTTTATCGGGAGAGGACTTTAGCGAGCTGGCCGGGAAATTTTCCCTGTGCCCCTCAGCCCAAAAAGGGGGAAACCTCGGCCCCGTAATAAGGGGACAAACCCTTCCGGCTTTTGAGCAGGCAGCTTTTGCCCTGGACAGGGGTGAGGTGTCCGGGCCGGTTCAAACAATGTTCGGGTGGCATTTAATTAATGTTACGGATATCATGTTCCAACCACGCCTGCCAGGGGAGATGAGGCGCTTGCATAAGCCTTAACCGGTATTCTTCCCGCTTCATACGCCTTTCTTCCGGCCTCAACCCCCAGTTTAAATGCCTCAGCCATTTTAACCGGGTCTTCAGCCTCTGCAATAGCGGTGTTTACCAGTATGCAATCAGCTCCCATTTCGATTGCGCCCGAGGCTTCCGAGGGAACGCCAAGCCCTGCGTCCACCACTACGGGCACATTTGCCTGTTCTATTATAATTTTTATATTGTCCTCGTTTTTAATGCCTTTCCCTGTGCCTATGGGTGAGGCAAGGGGCATGACAGTAGCGCAACCCGCCTCTTCGAGGTGTTTTGCGAGTATGGGGTCGGCGTTTATATAGGGCAATACCACAAAACCCTCTTCTATGAGTCTTTTTGCGGCATCAAGTGTTGCCACGGGGTCCGGGAGCAGGTATTTAGGGTCAGGTATAACTTCCAGCTTAACCCAGTTATTTATTCCCATTGCTTTTGCGAGCCTTGCAACCCTGATTGCTTCGTCAGCGGTCCGGCAGCCTGCTGTGTTGGGTAAAATCCAGAACCTGTCCGTATCAATGTAGTCC
This sequence comes from Candidatus Gastranaerophilales bacterium, assembly GCA_028277195.1. GTDB lineage: Bacteria > Cyanobacteriota > Vampirovibrionia > Gastranaerophilales > UBA9971 > JANQGS01. Next base: position 280 of record JANQGS010000019.1, on the reverse strand, counting down.
ATAAGCCCCGCATGCCCGGGTGCGCCTGTGTCCACCCTGCGTATTGCCACTGTTACAATCTCAGCCCCGCTTGCTATATGTGCCTGCTGCATTACTTTAAAGTCCTTAAATTTTCCCGTGCCTACCATCAGGCGGGAGTTAAATGTTTTGTCCGCAATTGTAATTGTCATTTTTCACCCCGTTATACCAAAATGAGTTAGTTTTCTTAAAATCGGAAGGACTCTGTTTTTTTGATTGAGTATCAAAAAAATGGAGGGAGCCCGACTTTAAGAAAACGTCG
>JANQGS010000010.1 GCA_028277195.1 Candidatus Gastranaerophilales bacterium | reverse complement strand
GTGTCTGGTTATTAAAACAGGCATAATTTATTTCATTTTCAAGATTCGCCACATTTTTGGGCATTATGCCCTCAAGCCGGCTTTTAATATATTGCCCGCCCGGGGTTATGTTGGCGTATTGGTGGAGGTAATATGTTAAATCCAGAAAATTATTCGTGTCATCACAGTATGGGGCGGAGCCGCTGCCTGACTTCCAGCAATTGTATATAAAATAGTCGCATGCTGCACTTCCGCCCTGATCACAGGCGGTACGGAGGATTTTTTTGGCCATAATTTTTTGGGCAGATGTCCCGTTGTTCGCGTACCATTCTGTTGTTTCCAGGGCTCTTCCCCTGTTGTGGCGGGTATCCAGCACCGCCGCGTAGCAAAACGTCCCGCCTGAGGGTATCGAGGTAATGCCGTCCGCTTCCGAGTACCATGAACTTGAGTCATTGGCGGTAATGCATTTTATGGTATTGCGGTCAACACCCGTCTTGTTCTGGGCCATTTGTGTCATAAAAGGCATTGCTGCGACTGAAGCCAGGCCTATAAGTAGTATTACTACCAGTGCTTCGGCCATTGAGAAGCCTTTTTTCCGGCCCCCTATTGACTTAACTTTATTTTTACGCCAAAATTGTATGTATGTATGTATGTATGTATGTATGTATGTCATTTCTCTACCTTTTCTCTACTTTTTTCATTGTATACTATTAATTCCACAATTTGAACTCTTTTAAACATGAATTTAAGTGCACAGAGCAATAGTTATATATTATGGTCCATATTTAAGGTTAACTGAATTTTCATCCTATGCTGCCTGAATGTTTTACAGGTTTCTTAAGCTCTGCTATTTCTTCTATTAATGGGCATTTTTTGCAATATTCTTCTGTCATGCCCTATTCTTGCATATTATGCATTTTTTGTCTTTACATTCAATGGGTGCGACTCTGAACTGTTACGCGCGAAATTTATCATTAACTTTTGTAACAAACCGCTAAAAATAATCTAATTTAAGGCAATAAATCTTTTTTGTTTTTGTTATATATAATATATAAGAAATATTTAATATATTAATACAATTGACTCATTTCGAGGAGAAAAAGAAAGGAGCTAGACTTATGACCTTACCTTCAATTTCACCGGGTGCTTTCGCGCAACAGTATGCGACTGAAAACAACATTTCCCTTGCAAAAGCAAAAGAAGAATTAAGAGCAAAATACGGAGACCCCGACCCTAATGCTTTCGCGCAACAGTATGCTGTTGACAATAACATTTCGCTTGTTAAGGCAAAAGAGGAATTAAAAGCACAGTATGGGGACCCGGGACAATCCGTATTCCCGGCAAGTACTACCGCTTCGAGCTCAACCGACACGTTTACCGGCACAAGCTCAACCGACACAACCACATCTGATAAAACAGATACAACTTCAACCGACACATCGGGCACAACTACCGTAACCAACTCTGACGGTTTCAAAACCGTAACAGAGGTCATTGAGGGTGATGAAAACTTTGATAAGAAAGAAACCCTCTATGACGCAAACGGTAATATACTAAACATCAAGCACTATAAAAACGATGTCGTGGTGGTTGAGGATGCATTTAATCCTGCCGACGGGATTAACGTCCATAAAAAGTTTGATGAAAACAACGGCACTCTTTTAAGAGAAGTAGGCAAAGATTCACAAGGAAGAGTGTATTATGAAGACATTTTTAACCCCCAGGAACAAACCCATCGCCATAAGCATTTTGACCTGGCTACCGGTCATATTTTAAGAGAAATTCTCTATGGAGCAAACGGGAAAAAAGACTGGGAAGACAGATACGTTATCGGCGAGAGCAAGACAAGCATAGACTATGATGTTGCTACCGGAGAATTTTTAAGCCAGGCAACGTGGAACAACAAAGGCAAACTTGTCTACTAACTTAAATAAAACTAACTCAAGATAATTACAAAAACAGGCGGGCCGGAAACCTGCCTGTTTTTATGTGATTTTATGCTGCCTTTGACCTTTTTTCTCCCCGTTCCTCTCGCCGTTTCTGTAGCCTATGCCCGCCCTGTAACCGGAAATTGAATACATTATGGGAAGCGCGGGCTCTATCCAGTTAAGCCCGGATAACACCCCGACTGTGGCAAAATCATCCACATGAAGTGCCGCGTCCAGAGCTTCAGGATGCCTCTCAGCGTACAAACCCGAATTTTCAGGCTGCGATTGGTTTTGCTCTTCCTTTTTAAATAACAGGTTGCCTATAAAGTTAGCTATTACGCTGCCTCCCAGGATGCCTACAGCGGCAATCCCCGCTATCATAGCCGTTACCCGGGCAAATTTTGTGTTTATGTTCCTTTCCTTCATAAAATCCTTGACCGGTCGGGTTTCCATAACCCCCAGCGAGGCTGCCGCACCTACATTGCACAGTACAATATTGGCAAGGTACTGGAACATTCCCTCTTTCACCTTATCCTCCGCCTGCTCTTTTACGTTTTTCCCGTTAACGGCGCTGCCCCCCACGCCTCCCGCGACGCCCCCCACACCCGGTATCGCGCCTAATAAGGACAGCCTGCCTATTTCCCCGGCTATTT
>JANQGS010000200.1 GCA_028277195.1 Candidatus Gastranaerophilales bacterium | reverse complement strand
ATGAGGAGGATTGCCTGTTTTTTATCGTTAAAAACCTTTAACAGTGCGTTTTTCAGGGCTCTTGAAAAAATGCTCTTGTTGCCCTCCCTGGTTTCTTCCCTCATATCAACTATATTCACCGGGGCAAGGCCCTTTTTGCCTATCCTTTCAGGCAGTGAGAGGACGCTTTTGGTATTTTTCGCCCGGAAAAATGTTACCGTATCAGGGGTTGCGCTGCCAAAAACAACTGCCGCGCCTTCTCTTTTGGCTCTTTCGTGTGCAATTGTTTTCGCATTATACCTGGGGGCTGGCGAAGTCTGCTTATAGCCGGATTCGTGCTCCTCGTCTATTATTATTAGCCCTAAATCCTTAATGGGCGCAAATATAGCCGACCTTGCGCCAATGATGATTTTTATTTCCCCTGTTCTCAACCTTTTCCAGACGTCATGCCTTTCCCCTTCCGAGATACTGCTGTGCCATATTGCAACGTTTTTCGCGCCAAACCTCGCTGAAAACCGCATTGCCAGCTGGGAGGCAAGTATTATTTCCGGCGCCAGCATGATAACTGATTTACCCCTGTTCATGGCTTCTCTTACCGCGTGTAGGTATACTTCGGTTTTTCCTGAGCCTGTAACTCCATATAGCAAAAGAGGTTCGGGGTTTTTATTTTCCATATGCCCGGTAATTGCCTTTAGAGCCTGCTTTTGACGGGCGGTTAATTCTAAAAAATCGTGCTGTTCGGTATTTTTAAAGATATTTGCCGGGTTCCTGAACACTTCCCGCTCAAAAACCTCAACAACCCCTTTTCCTGCAAGGCTTTTAACGGTTGCGGGGGTTGTATTGTTGGTTTTTATGAACTCAGAGAGTTTTGCTTCCCCGCCTGTTGCCTTTAGTGCCTCTACTATTGCTTTTCTGCGAGGGGTCAGGTCATTGGAGTCATTGCCGGTTTTTATAAATTTTTCCAGCCTGGGTTTGGATTTTTTTTCCTCAATTATATTTTTTACTGAAATATTCCCGTTTTTTTGCAGTTTTCTCACGGAAATATATAGCGGTTTATACGGAATTTTCACTTTTTTTTGAAGCGAATTTACACGAATCGGTCCCTGGTTTTGGGCCAGGAAATTAAGGATTTTCTGCTCATTTTTTGTATGGTTTTGTATATTTTTATCAGACAGAAACTGAACAACCCTCTTTGTTTTTGCGAAAAGACTACCGGGTATTGCGGCCTCAATAACCGTTTGCAGGTCACAGCAATAGTAATTAGCCACCCATTCCAGCAATTGCAGGTATTCGATATTTAAAATAGGCTCATCATCCAGTATTTCATAAATATACCTGGCATTTATACCCTCGGGCAGGTAGTTTGAGAACCCCGCGACAAAGGCGTTGACAACCCCTCTATTCCCGAAGGGGACAATTACGGGGATGCCCGGCTTTATCCTTTCAAGGATTTCATCGGGTATAAGGTAGCCAAAAGTCCTTGTATCAAGGTCAGGGACGTCTACTATGACCTGGGCGTATTTATTTTTTTGCTCCATGGGTTAATTCTTTTTTAGCTAACTTTATCCTACCAGAAAGAGCTTTATATTAATATACGGGTAGTGTTCCGTTAAGTTAATTTTGTCCGGCATGACATTTAAAGGTTATCAGTATAGTAACAACCTGGGTGCCTTAAAATAAAAAATTTTCTCAAATTTCCCGCCCACCCAACCCCAGTGGTGG
>JANQGS010000277.1 GCA_028277195.1 Candidatus Gastranaerophilales bacterium | reverse complement strand
CAGGACATCAACAGGTATGGGATGCTTTAAAGCCTTACTTTAAGACGGTTAAGGATTGCGGGACCGCAGCCGGGCAGGGCTGCTTTGCTTTGGGTGTTATGTATAAACTACTTAACGGTAAAGATTATAGTGTTTATGATAATGGCAATTCTGCTAAAAGTGTATTACTTGATGGAGCTGCTATATATACAAATGGTTTTAATGGTAATTGTGCACGTGATATAGGTCGAGGCAATAATTCCGTTCTTGAAAATAGTTGTGGCCATTTCGGAATAGATATAAACGGACAAAAAGGCCCTAACCAGTTAGGCCGGGATTTTTTTCACTGGTATATAACAAAATCAGGCCAGGTTGTCCCCTGTGGCGGTTTGGATGATCATTTTTATACAGCAGCCGATGGTACTCCTCATTGTGACCCTGGTGATACCGCCGGCGGAGGGACAGGTGACCCCGGCGGAGGCATCGGCTGCGCGGGATATGTCATGATGAACAATAGTGCGGACTATCTGGATTAGTACATAGTTAAGTTAATTTTGTCATTCTGAACTTGATTCAGAATCCCATGAGACCCCGGAGCAAGCCCGGGGGGCTTAAAAGGGTTGAGGCCGGGTTAACTAATACATAAACATAATGGTATCATCATAAACAGCACTTCTTGTACTTTTTACCGCTGCCGCAAAGACATGGGTCGTTCCTGCCGGTTTTCCGCGCCTTGCTATCTCCCTCAGGCCGGGTAGTGTCCGATAATTCCATCAGCTTTTCAAAAGCCCCTGAGGAATAAAGAATTGTGGGAACTGAAAACCCCTCTTTATCAGGCTCTTTTTCTTCTTTAGGTAAGGTTAAAAGCCCCTTTGCAGGGTCAAAACGCACTATTATATCGGCTGTTTCAGGCGGCTCTGTGTATTCCTCATAATCAACCATCTCTCCGCCGTCAGTATACTGGTTAAACAGGTCCAGCAGGCCGTTTAGCTTTGTCTTTGCGGTGAAAATTTCCCCCGTTTTGAAAAATTCCTTATATTTCTGAGCCAAAAACACCACGTTTTCCTTTATTTCCTTAAGTTTTTCATCATTATCCCGGTAAATCAGGGAAGTGTCCTCCATCTGCATAGCCACGGCAGCCCGGTAAGCCTCGATACTGTCAGCGGATTTAATAATCCTGCGGACGTTCGATAGGTAATACTCCCCCTCAATAGTGATTAAATTGCATATAAGATAGCTGCCTTTGAATACACGCCTGTAATTAACCATTTTTATCTGGCTTTTGGGGCTGTAAGTCTTTTCATTAACGAGGTTATACAGCTCAAATCCTTCTTTGTTGATGTTTTTGACTGCAAATACAGAATCCATTATCTTCTCCATGTTTTTTATTATACCTGCCGGCCTAATAATCCCGCTATTTCCTGCCTGGAAAACACATGGGCTATTTTTCTTCCGTGCGGGCAGGTTTTCGGGTAAGAGGTCCTTTGCCAGTTCATTACCAGCTCTTCCATCTGCCACTGGGAAAGTTTTTCCCCGGCTTTAACCGCAGAAAGGCACGCCGTGCGAATCAGCAACTCGTTTTCCATTGTTTCGGGAGAGGACTCTAACGCGTCTATAAGGTCATTGACTATCTTATGCGGGTCTTTTTCGGCTACTGACTGCGGAATTTGCCGCAACTTCACGGTATTTTGCCCAACCTCAACCTCATAGCCGTATCTTGCGAGCAGTTCTGAGTTCACCGGGAACATATCAGCCTGGCCCGGCTCAACTTCAACTCCGATTGAGTCAAGCAACAGTTGGGATGCAGGGTTTCTTTCAGCCTTTAGCTTCTCATAGAGGTATCTTTCATGCGCTATGTGCTGGTCAATTATTTGCAGGCCGTCTTTTTCCTGGATAAGTATATAGGTATTATCAAACTGGCCTATGATTTTCGGTTTTTCCACAAACAGGTCATAACCGTATGAGTCCGGCATAAAACTGGCCTGCACAGGTTCTTTATAGGTCACTTCCCGGATATCATCTTCATCAATCCCCTCAAATGTCTCAACCTGCTCACTTACAACCGCCAATTTTTTCGGGAAATCTATTATGCGGGGGCTTTCCTCCTGCACGGCAGGAACGGGCCGTACAGGCGTTGCTGCTATTGCGGATTTTATGGCTGAATACACAAAATTAAAAACAAGGTTTGGTTTTGTGTATTTCACTTCTTTTTTTGTGGGGTGAACATTTACGTCTATTTCATTTGCAGGGACTGAAATGTTTAAAACAGCGTAAGGGAATTTACCTGCGGGAACTAAATCGCTATAAGCCGTGTCAATAGCCTTTAATACGATTGGGCATTTTACCGTACGCCCGTTTATAAAGGTATAAATAGCTTTTTTATTTGACCTGGTAAAGTCGGGGGCACTCGCAAACCCTGTTATTTTAAGGTTAAACTGCTCATCTTCCTTAAAAACCTCGTGCAGCCGGTCAATTATCTCCCTTGAGTACACTTCCCCGATTACCGCCGCAAGGTCATTGCTGCCTGACGTCTTTAATATCCTGTTCTTATTGTGCATAAGGGTAAATGCTATGCCCGGGTTTGAGATAGCAAGGCCCTGCACTGTTTCCGAAACGGAAGCGAGTTCCGTATGGGGCTTTTTAAGAAATTTTAACCTGGCAGGCACGTTGTAAAACAGGTCTTTTACTTCCATTGTTGTGCCGATAGCGCAGCCGGTGGCGGAAAAATTAACCTGTGAGTTCTCGCATTTAACTTTTAAGCCGGTTTCAGCATCTGCCGTACGGGTTGTGCAAATAACCCTGGCCACGGAAATTATGCTGGACAGGGCCTCACCCCTGAATCCCAGGGTAGAAATATTCCATAAATCCTTTTGTTTGTCGATTTTACTTGTTGCATGCCGGGAAAAAGCAAGCATCACATCGTCTTTATGTATTCCGCAGCCGTTATCCGCAACCCTTATATCCCTTGTAGCGTTTGAAACCTCAATTTCAACCCGTGTAGCCCCTGCGTCGATTGAGTTTTCCGCAAGCTCCTTTACGATTGAGGCGGGTTTCTCAATTGCTTCCCCGGCGGCAATCTGGTTTATCAGGTTTTCAGGCAGTTGTTTTATTCGTTTCATTGATTAAACTTGGGGAGGTATTGAATATATTTATCTCAGCCCTCTCTACAGAGCTATTCTGGGCTATTTCAAGCTGACTTTCCAGCCTGTCCGTCTCAAGCCGGTGCTTAACCTCCTGTTGCGTACTCCTTACTTTGTAAATATCAGAAATGCCCTTGGCTATAACGCCGCCAACCAGGGCTAAAGTCCCGACCGTAAAAACCCATGGCCTTTTTTCAAAGAAATCCCCAACAGTACTGTATACGTTATCAGCAACATTTTTAAACTTATCGGGAGCGTTCTCAACTAAATCACTTGCTCCCTGTTTTACTCTTTTTCCGAAGCTGTTGTTGAAAATAAGATTATCTATAGGGTCTGTTGCCTTAACTCCCGCAAAAATTGCCCCCGCAAGAATACCCAGCCATGTGGCAGTGGGGTGTTCTTCCCTGAAATTTTTTAAGGAAGGCACCGCATTAATAACGGCATGAGCGGCTTTACTCACCGCTATTGCCGCAACGGCAAGAATGCCAAAGGATTTAGCGAACCTGAGAGTTCCCTTTAGCCTGTTATTTATGCCCTCTTCCGCCGTTCCCGCAACAACACTCAGTGCGGCAGGAACACCAAGCAAAAGCGCGCCCGTTTCAACAGCCCTGAACGGTGAATTCTTGTACTGGTCAACAGCTTCCTTGCCGGCCCGGTAATTAATATACGCATCGGAAATATTCGCCCTTTTATGAACTTCCGGGTCAATAAAATCTTCCCTGTGCTCATAAACGATTATGCCCTGTTGTTTAAGGTTTAGCGGATTTTGTGCCGTTGCGTCCATAACACATTACCTCACCCTGTTATTAAATATATTACATTATATAGGAAACATCAGGCTTGTTCAAGGGTAAATTCCTCCGCCAGTTCTTTTTCGCTGATAACGCTAACTCCGGGGATAACATTTTCCAGTAAATCGAACAGGCATTTCCTGTACCGGGGCTCGCTCAATATTACATTCAGCCGGGTGTCCCGGTAAACCCTGCTAATATGCTCAACAAGACCGCTTAATCCGTCCCCGTTTTTGTTTTTCAATGCCCTGGCGAGCGTTCCCCTGAATTTTTCAGGGATTCTCATCGCGTATATTACATTATTATCATCAGCCACACTGCTGCATATCTGTCTCTTTAAGAAAACCCTCAGTTGTTCCAGTAGCTCATCATTGCCGTTAAATCCCCGGCCCGCGAGGTCATTCAGTTTTTCAAAAATAAACACAATATCCCTGACTGAAACACTCTCCCTTATTAAACCGGCAAGGATATACCTTAAATCGCCGAGTGTAATGCCGGATTTGAACAATTCCTCAACCAGGAAGGTATGTGCGTCCTCGAGTATATTAATATAATTCAAAATATCCCTGTAGCCGAGTATTTCATCAACGTATTTCCGGGCCGCAAACTCAAGCTGGGCTATTATAACCTGCGAGGGGGACAGCCCGTTATCCCAGAAGTCCCTTGTTTTATCCTCTTCCAGCCAGAAGCACTCCCGCCCGCTTATTATATCAATATCCTCAACAGCGTCCCCCGGCATTTTTTCGAGGTTGGACTGGCCCGGGAAAAACCTTTTGTATCCCGGGTATACAACCCCTCCCAGGGCGCTGAGGTTTCTTACCTTTATTCCGTATTCATTTTCATTCATTTCGTCAGATATGGTAAAATGAATGCCCGGGATGACATAGCCGAGTTCATCAGTTAATTTTTGCCTTAACTTGACGCTTTCAGCTATTAAATCTCCGTCTTTCTCGCTGTCAATAAGCTCTGATAGCTCATAGCTCACCACTATAGTAAGCAGGTCCTGGTTAATCCTGTTATACATCGCGGAGGGCGATATGAGCTCAGACAGCCTGGATTTTAAAACCTTTAACTCATTCATTTTTTCGGAAATTTCATTATTAAGCGCATCCCTGTCTATATTTTCACCTGAGTCCAGCGATTGCTTAATTTCTGATATTTGACGGTTTTTTTCCTTAAGCTCTTTTTGCAGGTACCTGCATTCCTTATAGAGGTCGTCTGTCCTGGTCAAGAGCCTCTTCATGGTTGTTTTAAAATCACCCGCATCTACCGTATATTCATACTCAAGGCCGTATTCACCGTTTGGCTGCCTGCTGAAAATACACAAATACCGGTATTCCCCTTCGTCGTTCTCAGCTTCATTGAGGGAGTACAATTCCCAGCCCGAGGCAGACATCTCGTTAAGCATGTCCTCCAGCACTTCGGCATCATCTGTCGGGCAGGTTCTTACGGTATATTCGTATCTGTTTTCTTCGTACATCAAGTTAAATTATACACCAACAATTTTTATAATAAATTTGGAAAAGTTTTGACTGATTCCCGAGCGGTTATATATTTTGTAACAGTTCAGGCTATCTTAAATTTAAAATTCTATTGAAAAATTTGGGCGGCGCAGCCGCCCAATCCACTGAGGGAGGGTGGGTGGGATATTTTGATAAAATTTTTTGCGAATTATAGCCTGAACTGTTGCTATATTTTTTATATGTAAATAAATGTAAAGATATATACTTTTTATGTAATTAGTGAATATTTGCTGTTTTTATATAAATGTAAGGTTAGAAAGTATTAAGGTTGGTAAGTAAGAAAAGGAAAGAACTATGGGAATTGCAGCAAATAAATTCAGACTTTTATTCTTAAAAGCACATCAGTCAGACCTGGAATACAAAGTAATGCTTCTTTTTAACAGGAGAAGGGCTTTGAGCCAGCAATCCCTCGAGCTGGCATCAAATAACGCTAATAACATATTCCAGTCTGATAATTACAGTGACCTCTACGACGGCGACATTCCAGGGCCGTTCCCGGGCGGCACCTGGCCTATACCCGGGGTTACACTGCCGGATGAAGACCCCATACCGACAGGAGAATATGAAGCACAAATGGCTGTACTCCAGGCACTGGACAAAGAGCTTGAAATGGACGCTGAGAGGATAAAAATATTACTCGAAGCGGCAAAAACAGAATCCGAATCAATTGACAAACTCCTTAGAAAAAATATTGAAAAAGAATACAAGACATTTAACGGTTCGTAAAATCCCCTCTTATTAACCAAACCTTCTTTCCCTTAAATAATATCCCCCTGAGTCTGTCAGGGGATTTTTTTGATATAATGAAAACCATATAAAAAAAGTGTTTAAGCTGGGATAAATTGGACAGATTTTTTGGCATATTCGGAATAATTACCATACTTGGCATTGCCTTCCTTATTTCAAGGGATAAAAAAGCTATAGACTGGCGGCTGGTTTGGACTGGACTGGGTTTGCAGTTATTAATAGCGGTTTTTATCCTGAAAGTGCCGCCGGGGAAGGTTTTTTTCAGCGGGATAGGGGAATTAATAAAAAAACTGCTGGATTTTGCCGATAAGGGCGGTGAGTTTGTTTTTGGCCCGGAAAACGGCTTTATATTTGCCTTAAAAATTGTTCCTACTATAATTTTTGTTGCAGTGCTGGTAAATATTGCCTACCATACCGGGATTATGCAGCGAGTGGTTTCTTTTGCGGCAAGAATTGTTTATAAAATAATGGGAGTAAGCGGAAGCGAGGCAATTTCCAATGTAGCCAGCGCCTTTGTCGGCCAGGTAGAGGCCCAGATTATGATTAAGCCCTATGTTGCGGGCATGACCCGCTCAGAGCTGCTCGCCTCAATGACCGGCAGTATGGCATGTATTGCCGGGGGGGTAATGGCCGTTTATATTTCAATGGGAGTCCCCGCTGAATACCTGCTTGCCGCAAGTCTTATGGCAGCGCCGGGGGCGCTGGTTATATCAAAAATCGTTTACCCGGAAACCCGACAGTCAGAAACCCGCGGAGAGGTTAAACTCGAGGTCAGGAAAACCCACGCAAACCTTATAGACGCTATAGCCCACGGTGCAAGCGACGGGATGCGCATTTCAATCAATGTAATCGCCATGCTCATTGGTTTCCTGGCTCTGATAGCAATGATTGACGCGCTATTGGGGTTATGGGGACTGAGTTTAAACCTTATACTCGGTACCGTGTTTTCCGTGTTTGCCTGGTTAATGGGTGTTCCGTGGGACGAGGCCTTTACTGTGGGCTCTTTAATGGGAACTAAGATGGCGATTAACGAATTTGTGGCTTATATGAACCTTGCGCCTGTAATAGATGGAACTTCAGACATTGTGCTTTCGCAAAAATCAATAGTAATAGCCAGTTTTGCGCTTTGCGGGTTTGCAAATTTAGGTTCTATAGCGATACAGGTTGGCGGTATCGGGGAAATCGCGCCCAACAGGAGGGCTGATTTGGCTAAACTAGGCATAAGGGCATTGATTTGCGGGACTCTGGCGTCTTATATGTCAGCAACCATTGCGGGGATTTTAATGTGATGGAGAAAATTGATAAATCATACATAGATACTCTTAATACGCTTAAGCAAAAAATAAAAACCGTCCAGCTAAAGGCCAGCCTGGCTGTTAACTCTGAGATGCTTTTATTGTACTGGGAAATAGGAAAAACTATCCTGGAAAAACAGGAGCAAGAGGGCTGGGGTGCGAAAATTATAGACAATCTTTCCCGCGACCTCAGGGTAAGTTTTCCTGAAGTAAAAGGATTTTCTGTCCGTAATCTAAAATATATGAGAAAATTTGCCGAAACTTATCCTGATTCTCAATTTATGCAACAACTGTTGCACAAATTACCCTGGGGACATAATGTAATTTTAATTGATAAAGTTAAAAGTCCTGAAGAACGCTTGTGGTACGCAAATAAAGCAATGGAACACGGCTGGTCAAGGAATATCCTTGTGTATCAGATAGAAAGCAGGCTCTATCAAAGGCAGGCAGTAGCAAATAAAACTTCCAATTTTAATAATACCCTGCCCTCTCCACAATCAGAACTTGCGCATAACATGTTGAAAGACCCCTATAAGCTGGATTTTCTCGGGTTAGGTACAGAAGCTGAGGAAAAAGAGCTTGAAGCAGCCCTTGTAAGGCATATGAAAAAATTTTTACTTGAGCTCGGCGTAGGTTTTGCTTTTGTTGGCCAGCAATATCATCTTGAAATAGGCGGACAGGATTTTTATATAGACCTGTTGTTCTATCACCTAAAATTACGCTGTTATGTAATAATAGAATTGAAATCAAGGGAATTTAAGCCTGAATATGCCGGTAAACTTAATTTTTACCTGTCCGCAACTGACGATTTATTGAGGCATCCTGACGATAAGCCGTCAATAGGTATTTTATTATGCAAAAATAAGAATAATATTCTGGCTGAATACGCCCTAAGGGATGTTAATAAGCCCATAGGTGTTTCTGAATATACCCTAACTCAGGCGATTCCGGAGGATATAAAGACAAACCTCCCCACGATTGATGAATTGGAGGAAGAGTTTGCGGGGATTTTAATGTGATGAAAATAATAAATTACAGTGACCTTACGGAAGACTTTTTTAAATACCGGGAATTCCCGGGCATAGAGAGTGTCCCTGCTATTATAAATGACGTAAAAGCCAATGGCGATGAAGCCGTAAGAAAATACAGCAGGCAATTTAATGATTGTGACGCGGAAAACCTTGAAGTGTCAGAAAGCGAAATTGAAAAAGCCCTTGAAAAAACACCCGGAGAGCTCAAAAATTGCATAAACACCGCTATAGCTAACGTTAAGACTTTTGCCCGGGCCCAATTATCAGCCATAAAAGAGATTGAAATTGATATTAACGGCGCCAAACTGGGACATAAAATCATCCCGCTTGAGCGTACGGGCGCGTATGTCCCCGGCGGCAACTACCCGCTGCCGTCATCCCCCATTATGTCGGTAGTACCGGCTAAAATAGCCGGGGTAAAAGAAGTTATGGTTTGCAGCCCC
>JANQGS010000260.1 GCA_028277195.1 Candidatus Gastranaerophilales bacterium | reverse complement strand
ATGATGACCCGGAAATAATGGAATGGCTCTCAACTGACCTGGAGCTGAGCGGTTTTTATACGGATGCCGCTTCTGACGGGCTGGATGGCCTGCAAAAATCCCAGAACGGCAATTATGACCTGATTATTCTCGATGTTATGATGCCGGAAATGGACGGGTTTGAGGTATGTAAAAACTTGAGAAAATCAGTAAAAACAAAGGATACCCCGGTCATTTTACTTACCGCAAAGGGTACGCTTGAGGATAAGGTTACGGGTTTTGGCTCCGGGGCTGACGACTACCTGGTTAAGCCCTTTGACATCCAGGAATTGCTGGTAAGGATGCGCGCCCTGTTGAGAAGAACCGGTTATAGCCCACCCTCAAAGGAAGAAGTGCTGGAAAGCGGCGATTTAAAGCTATATCCTGATTCCCTTGAGGTTAATGTTCAGAGTAAACTCGCAAAACTTACCCCCACGGAATTTGAAATTTTATATTGCCTTATGCAGCACATAAACCGGCCTGTAAGGCTCACGACCCTGTTAAACGAGGTATGGGGCTATGATTCTGACGAGGACGTACGTATGGTCAGGGTGCATATAGGCGGGTTGCGAAACAAGATTGAGCCCAGCCCGAAATACCCGAGGTATTTGCATACCGTCACGAATGTGGGGTATAAACTTGTGCCCTGGGGAGAGCAAGATTAACAAAAACTACAATGAAAACTTAACCCCGCGCCATTAAACTACACTTTATGAATAAAAGAGAGTTTTACGTGGTTGCAGTTATAGTGGTTTATATTTATCTTGCATTTATATTTCATATAAACCTTAAAAATTTTGTTAATTTTCAGAAAAATCCCTATTCGGAATATACTTACAATATCTTTGAATGAGCGGGTTTTTACATTTTCTGCAAGTACTTAACCTCTAAATCCCTATCCAGCACAATGATTAACTCTTTTCCCGCGGAGAGGGCCCTGTCCTGGCCTATAACACGGGGTCCGGTTCTTGCAAGTTTGGCGACCGGGCCGATTCGGTGGATATAATGGGGGATTTTTTTATATTCCGCCCTTTTTGTAACCCTGCCTCCAATAATATCCGTACGGCTGTTATCAATCACCCGCGCGTTTATTAAGGTCCGCCACCCGTCAGCAAAAACCAGCTCAACGACAGCTATCCGGAAATAGCCGTTCCGGCCTTCCTGCGCCTGCTCCAGTTCAACCACTTCCCCGAGGAAGATTGACCCTTCGGGGATACATACCGACTTGCCAACGGTTATATCCGATACAAGCATAAATGAAACCCTGTCCCCGATTTTGCTTTCATTTGAGGAAACCTTATCCTGCGATACAACCCTGAACATTGTCCCTGCGGGAAACAGGGCAACCCCGGTATCAGGTTCGGCCTCAAACGAGAATACCGCACAAAGGGCTTTTGTGCCTGTCAGTAAGAACATTAAGAGTATTATTAAAAATTTAGCCGGTTTCATATTTAGTTAAAACCCCGGTGAATGAAGGGGTAAGCCCTGGTATCCGGGATTAGAGTATACCATATTCCTGATTTTTTTAGTAGTATAATTAGCGTTCTTAAAATTCCTGGAGAGTATGTTGAGCCTGTCCACGAGAGGGTAAGTGCCCCCTTTTATGTTTTTTAGCTTAGGGTTTTTCTTTTTCATTTGAAGCCAGACATCAGCTTCATACCCCCAGGCGTAAGTTTCCTCCTCAAGGGAATTTTTTTTGTCCTGGTGTACCGCTTCGTGGCTTAAGAGGCTGGCTATGGCCTCAGCCGGGGCTGAGGAATGTTTTTTATTGATAAAAATAAACAACTGTCGCCCGTCCTGCCAGCCGAGCGCGTCATAATTAGCGTAATTCCGGGATATTTCAGCAAGGTTCCTGAACCTGACCTTTACGGGCCTGCGGGAAACATTGTTTCCGAGGATGGCGCTTTTGGCCCATTCTGCGCTGGTACCATTCATGAGGTTAAGGGCCTGCAAAATTTTCCGGTTTTTGGATACTTTTGAGAGGGGATCCGCACAGCAAACCTGGGTTTGTAAGAGAAAAACAAAACAAAATACGGCAAAAAGTCTTAAAACACGCATAAATCCACACCACCTATAAATTAACTGCTACATTAAATATTCTGGCACATGTTAATTATAATAATCCACATAAAAAAGTTAACCGTTTTTTATGATTTTCACTCATTTGTATCAGATTTTTTCAGATTTCTTCTTTTTTAGGTTATGAGGGTTATCTCGCAAGTCCATAAGTATATGGGTTTGCGGTAGTTTCAGGAATTTTAATACAAATAAAAAATGGGCAGTACTGGGCTCGAACCAGTGACCCCCAGAATGTCGATCTGGTGCGCTACCAACTGCGCCAACTGCCCTCTGTCTCGTGAAACTTAATTTAGCATAAAAATGTTAATTTATCTATATCCCTTAATTTTTGTAACCCGGTAGTTAAATCAATTCCCACAATCAAGCGAATAAGGCATATCTTTGCAATACTTATTATGAGCCTCTGTTAATTGTCCCTGAGTCGGAAGTTCAATTCCTTTTGCTTGAGCATACTCTGCTGCTATTCTCCTGGCGAAATCCCTTGTTTCTGTATCGCAGTCGTCATCACCAAAAGGCTTATTTGAATCAGTGCATTCTTCTTTTGGCGCAAAATAACCTGCTTTGACTTTTCCATTTTCCATAATTGGTATTTCATATGAGATAGTACCACTAAAAATATCACCCGGAGTTTTTGAACCTCTGAGCCTTAAAACTCCATCCATTTTTTCTGCACGAAATCCTTGGAGTATAGTCTTTAATTTATCTTGTTCTCTTTCAAACTCTGCCAATTGTTCTTGGGTAGGAAGTTCAATTCCAGCTACATTAGTAGCAAAATTTGTCGCCACTTCTCTAAAGGAATCTAATGTGTATTGATTGCATGTTTTATAAGGTTCGCGTATAACATTACATTCTTCTTTAGGGGTATAATCGCCTTCTTTGACTTTTCCGTCTTCCATAATAGATATTTTATAAGATATTTGGCTCGTTGTATTAACGGGTTTTTCGTGTCCTGTAACGATTAAATTATCCCCCATTCTTTTTACTATATAGCCCTGATAGGGTATGTTGTAAAAATTGCCGCCTGAGCTTGCAAGAGCTTTTCCTGCCACTTTATCCTCTCTTTCTTTATAATCCCTTAAAGCATTATCAAGCTCTTCTGGTGTTGGAATACGATAATCTAAATTATAATTTCCGTAGTAGCTGTCTGTTTTAAAGGAGTTATTACCGGCTTTTCTTGCCATATCTAATTCTTCAGGAGTGCAAAGTCTTTTATCTCCCCCATATTTTCCGTCAGGATCAATAAGGCATATTTCTTCAGGTTTGTTATTAAAGCTACTATATATCTGACCTGTTTTGTTATCCATATATGGAACATAATAATATAAATGGCCGTTACTGTCTGTAACACTTAAAAAGCCTGTCCTTGGTGCATGTGCACTAAATTCTCCAAAATTTACTTCCATAAATTCCTCCCTTTCCTAAATAACTAAATTAAAAAATTTACCTTTACCCTTATGTTTTTATAAAAACAATTTATGTTAAAAAATTGCGTTAAATTTTATAACAATTAAAAATCCCGGGAAAATTTTTACAATATCCCTGAAACCATTTTGAGAAGAGAAAAGGCGACACCCGGATTTGAACCGGGGATAGAGGTTTTGCAGACCCCTGCCTTACCACTTGGCTATGTCGCCATTATTTTTTTACTATAAAATTATTAAATAACCGCATTTTTTAGTCAACTTCCCATATTACTTATTTATTAGTAAAATCAATATAAATACAATCCTTACGTTGACTGCATATTTGTTTTAAAATTTAAAAAGCACTTTCCCGCTTCAGGTAAAATTATGCAAGATGATAACACGGAAAGATTCAGGTCGTTAACCCGGGAATTCCTCCCTAAAAAAGGAGAAACTCCCGACGATGCCATAAAAAAACTCGGCAAAGTAAAGAATTTGGGGAGAAATGAGGCTGTACCCCTGCTAAATCACCTCGCGGGCATGGAAAAACACCCTAAAATCCTGTTTTACATAGTAAAGGAAATGGGGCGGTATAAGGATAAAACTTCTGCCAGGATACTGATAGAGTTGCTTACGGGCTTTAAGGAGAATAAGGATAAATATATTGACGTAAAATCAGCAGCCGCAACAATCCTCGGCAATATAAAAGAAGAAAGCGCAATAGTCCCGCTTATGTACGTGATGAACGACAGGGAAGAAAGCTACAGGACAAGACTATGGGCTGCTGACGCGTTGGGAAAAATAGGGAATTCCCAGGCTGTTATTCCCCTGATGAAAATTGTCTCGGACGAAGAGGAAAAATCAGTATACCTGAAGGAATCCGCGGCAAAGGCACTGGGTATGATAGGTGATGAAAGAGCCGTTGAGTCTCTTATTAATATACTGGAAACCCGACAGGGTATGTTTGATAAATTTACATACCTCAAGGAAAAAGCGGTTGAGGCCCTGGGTAAACTGGGACATAAAAAGGAAAGCAGGATAAAGGCCCTTAAAAACGTTCTCAATGACGAGTCTCCCCACGTCAGGGCAAGCGCAGTACAAGCCCTCTCAGAGATAGAGGATGATGATATTACCTCTGTTATTAAACCGATGATTTATGACAGCAATGAAAGCGTATGCAAAACAGCAGTGTGCGCTCTTTATAACAGGGAAGGCAGGGAATATATATTAAAATTGCTGGAAAAAAAGGACATGTCCTCGGTCTGCAAGCAGGAAATAATGGAAATACTGGCAGAAGACGAGGATTATGAAGAGGAAGAGGAGCAGGAAGAATAATTGGGAAAATCGCGGGATAAATCGATAATACTCCTGTCAGGAGGGCTGGATTCGCTGGTAAGCCTTGGTGTTTCAAGGGAAAAATATAATGTGCGCCTTGGTTTGACCTTTGATTACGGCCAGAGGGCAGCAGGAAAGGAAATTAAAGCCGGTAAGGACATTGCCGGGTATTACGGAATTGGGCACAGGGTGATAAAATTGCCCTGGCTTGAGGATATAACAGCTACTTCGCTGGTCAATAAATCAGAAAACATTCCCGAATACGAATTTAGCATGGAATCAGCAAAAAATGTCTGGGTTCCTAACAGAAACGGGGTTTTTATTAATATTGCGGCGAGTTTTGCCGACAGTATGGGGTTTAAGCATATTATTTTCGGTGCAAACAGGGAAGAGGCAGCAACTTTCCCCGATAATTCCGAAGAATTCGTAAATAAAATTAACGGGTCACTTGCATACTCAACCCTGGTTAAAGCCGCAGTAGTCGCACCGCTTGCGGTGTACAATAAAAAGGAGATTGCAAGGATTGCCCTTGAAAACAGCGTGCCCCTGAACCTGGTAAGAAGCTGCTACAGGGAAAAAGATAAGCACTGCGGCAGGTGCGAGTCCTGCCTGCGGCTGAAAATGGCGCTTAAGGAAGTGCTAAAAAACGATTTGCCTGTTGAATTTATGGAATAATAACGATGAAAGAACACCAGCTAAAATTTGAACGGGAATTCTTAAGCGAATATGCCGCTAAAAGCTCCGCTACAAGGGGCAGGAAAAAACAGGAAACCCCAT
This sequence comes from Candidatus Gastranaerophilales bacterium, assembly GCA_028277195.1. Taxonomy (GTDB): domain Bacteria; phylum Cyanobacteriota; class Vampirovibrionia; order Gastranaerophilales; family UBA9971; genus JANQGS01. Next base: position 1,838 of record JANQGS010000260.1, on the reverse strand, counting down.
GCCCCGTAAGAACCGAATTCCAGAGGGACAGGGACAGGATAATCCACAGCAAGGCATTTAGGCGATTGAAACACAAAACACAGGTGTTTCTCTGCCCTCACGGGGACCACTACCGTACGAGAATGACCCATACGCTGGAGGTATCCCAGATTGCGCGTACTATAGCCCGGGCATTGAGGCTTAACGAAGACCTGGCAGAAGCAATCTCCCTCGGTCATGACCTGGGACATACACCGTTCGGGCATTCAGGGGAATTTGTGCTTAACGGGCTGCTGGAAGGGGGGTTTAAACATAACGAACAAAGCCTCAGGGTGGTTGATATCCTTGAACCCCTTAACCTGAGCGAGGAAACCAGGGACGGGATAATTAACCACAGGACAGAAGGGCGCATACCCTTTACACTGGAAGGGCAAATAGCAAGAATAGCCGATAAAATAGCTTACCTCAACCATGATATAGACGATGCCGGAAGAGCAGGCATAATAACCGAAAGCGACCTGCCGCAGGAAGCTGTTAAACTGCTGGGAAACGGGAAAAGCAGCAGAATTACCTTTATTATAAAGGACATAATACAAAACAGCGCCGACACAGTCAAATTGTCGCCTGAATGTGATTATGCAATGAATAATGTTCTCAAAAAATGGATGTTTAAAAATGTTTATAACCACCATCTTGCCAAAAAAGAAGAGGCCAAGTCAGGGAAAATTATTCATGACCTGTTTGATTACTATATTGACAACCTTAGCCCCCCGGAAAAACATAGCGGGGAAACAAGAGAAAGGCTCGTAGCCGATTATATAGCGGGAATGACAGACAGGTTCGCTATTTCTGATTATATGGAAAAATTCGTGCCCCACTCCGGCAGGAGATAATGAGCTGTTTTTTCCCGGATTGGGGGATGAAATACTCAGGGGGTTTAATACATAATGAATTTTTGAAAGCTGAAAAGACAAGAGGTTTTAAGGGGGAGGACCGGAATAACGGTCCTCCTGTCAGCTTTTGGCATAAGGATAATTTTTAGATGCGGGTATTATTGATTTTAGTAATAGTTTTATTAACGGGAGGTTTAAAAATGGACCATGTACACGCAGGCGAAAAAATTTTGATGAGGACCGAAACCCTGGAATCAAAGGACTTCACCCATTTATTCGGCAAACTCGACGGCATAAGCGAAGAGCAGTTGAGGCAGCACAATGAGCTATATAAAAATTACGTTAAAAAATATAATGAAGTGGCTGAAAAATTGAAAACCGCCGATAAAACCTCTGCAAACCAGAACTACTCAGAATACAGGAGCCTGGCCGTAGAGCTTTCCCATAACCAGAACGGTGCGGTTTTGCATGAGCTGTATTTTTCAAACCTCACGGAAAATTACGAAGCACCGCCTGATGAGCTTATAGAGCTGATAGAAATAGATTTCGGAACATGGGAGAACTATATTGACGACTTGAAAGCGACAGCGCAGGCATCAAGGGCGGGATGGGCCATAACCGCCTATAATTACCGTGACGGAAAGGTATATAATTACCCTATTGACCAGCATAACCTGCATGTACCCGTTATTATGAGGCCCGTACTGGTGCTGGACACCTGGGAGCATGCCTTTATGATAGACTACGGGACTGATAAAAAGTCCTATATAGAGGCATTTTTTAATAACGTGGACTGGCAGGCAGTGTATGAAAGACTCAATTCCACCATGGAATCAAATCATTTACTTGAAAAATCCACTGTTTAAGCCACAGGGCATAGAATGTAACTACATCCTCTTACTTTCATTAAACTGTAACAACCTAGCACCCCAAAAATTAAAATTCTTCAAAATCGGCCCACCCTCC
>JANQGS010000191.1 GCA_028277195.1 Candidatus Gastranaerophilales bacterium | reverse complement strand
TCATTGTTAATGCAGCGTCAACGCAGCTTGAGTAGCTTGAGCCAATAAAGTCTGAGCTTACCAGGGGCTCTTCAACGTACTCTAAAATACCTTTTAAATCGCTGTTAGCCGCTTTTTTAAGCGCTTCATTAATAGATTCCTTTGTTACGGGCTTTTCTGTAGTTGCGACAAGGTCTACTATTGAAACATCAGGTGTCGGGACTCTCATCGCAAAACCGTTTAACTTGCCGTTCAGCTCCGGCAGTACAAGCCCGACAGCTTTAGCAGCGCCTGTAGTAGTAGGCACTATGTTCATACAGCCTGCTCTTGCCCTTCTCGGGTCTTTATGACCGGCATCGAGAATTCTCTGGTCGCCTGTGTATGAGTGGATTGTTGTCATTAAGCCTTCCTTAACGCCGAACTCCTCGTGGATAACTTTTGCTATAGGCGCAAGGCAGTTTGTTGTGCAGCTTGCCATTGAGATAATGTTTTGTGTTGCTGCGTCATAGGTATCTTCGTTAATGCCCGGGCAGAGCGTGTTGTCAACATTTTTGCCCGGCGCTGAAATAATAACTTTTTTAGCGCCGGCGTCAAGGTGTGCCCTGGCTTTTGTGCCGTCTGTAAAGAACCCTGTTGATTCGATTACCACCTCAACCCCTGTTGCTCTCCAGGGCAGTTGTGCGGGGTCTTTTTCAGCGTAGAACTTAATTTTCTTGCCGTTTACAATAATACCTTCATCATAGGCTGAAACCTCACCGCTAAACCTGCCCATGATTGAGTCATACTTTGTTAAGTGAGCTGCCTGTTCCGGGGTCAGGCCCGGGTCATTAATGGCCACATACTCAAGTCTTTCAAAAGAACCGTTTTCTACCGCGGCTCTGAGGGTATTGCGCCCTATTCTTCCGTAACCGTTGATTGCTACTTTTACCATAATATCGCCTCTTTTTCCTATTTACATACATGACCTTTATAGTTAAAACATATAAAGAAATCAAGGGGAGGTTATTTTGTAACTACTCGGCTCTCTCACGCTGTCTTAAGTTTATTTATGTTTGACTGGATGTTGTTCAGGGTGGACTTTCCGTTGCCGGGATTGCCGGATACGTTGAGGTTTTTGCTCTTAATTCCCCAGGTATCGATTTCAGCGGCAATACCTACGGCGTCCTGGCCCCTGACCTGGCCGTGCTGGTCCTGGAGCGAGTCTATCTTTTTATCTGATAGTCCTTTTGTCTTTAAATCGCTCCTTATTGACTCCCATTCGTTGCGGGCCTTGATATAAGGTATATTTGAGGCCATGTCATCCTTGTCAATAATATTGTTTTTATTTGTATCCTTTACTGTTAAAAGGGCTTTTGCCTCGTCCCTTGTAAAACCGGCTGCCATGTACATTTTTATGCCGTTTTCTATTGTAAGGCTGGTTACGTTGTCAACCCGGTTTCTTACTGCCTGTTCGTCTGCGGAATAGAATATTGTTCTATTGCCGGCTTTTTCAGTACGGCGTGTATACTGTGCGTCAGCTATTTCCCTTATTGTGCCCGGGGAGTAAATTTCCCCGGTAAGTTCCCTTGTGTTGTAAGTTTTATATAGGTTTTTAGCGTCTTTTCCCGTAAGAGTCTCGTTGCCTGCCAGGTTAATACTAAATGAATTATCATAGCTTGTGCCTTTTTGCCCGTTTTGTATCTGGTTTATCGCGTCCTGTACTGTATTATCACTTGCTGCTACCAGGGGGGTGTAGCTGGTTGAGTGGCTGCCTGATGCCGGGTAGCCGGTCTTTTTTGTTTTTGTAGCGGTATTTGTTGTTTTAGTGGAATTTGAACCGCCTAATAGCTGCTGAAAAACAGAAAAAATTTCCTGTGCGGAAATTTGTCCGTCCCCGTTAGAGTCAATTGTTTTGAAAAGACTGTTGGAGTTAAGGTTTCCTATGTTTAAATTACTAAAGCTCATTGACATCCTCCTTTCAAGTCATTAAAATGGTGTTGATTATTTATTTTTTAAATATTTTATATATATTGATATATATATAAAAACAACTTGTTTGGAATAATTGCTATTTTTTGAAAAAAATATTAAAAATTACATTAAAAAAGCCGGCTGTGTACATCAGCCGGCTTTTAAACCGAAATACTAAATAAATTCCTACTATTTATTCACTAATTCTTTGAATTTCTTACCAGCTGTAAATGTTGGAACTGTTTTAGCAGGTATTTTAATTTCCTTACCGGTTTGTGGGTTTCTTCCGGTCCTGGCTGCTCTCTTGCGTGCTTCAAATGTTCCAAAGCCAACTAATGTAACTTTTTTACCTTTTGAAACTGTCTTTTCCACTACATCCACAAAAGCTGATAATACTTCAGCAACGTCTTTTTGAGTAGCTTTAGCTTTTTTTGCTACTTCTTGCACTAATTCTTCTTTGTTCATTTGAGTCTCCTTTCAAAAAAAAACCAATAACCCACAAATAATATTATATTTATAATCTCAAAAAGCACAAGAGGTTTATTAAAAGTTTAATGTTTAATGTATGATTAGTTTTAGTATACTATATGCTTATGTTTGAAAGATTTGAATTTGATGTGATAATAGCAGGGTCAGGTCATGCAGGCTGCGAGGCCGCCCTGGCCTCCTCCAGGCTGGGCGCAAAAACCCTGTTAACTACCCTTAATCTTGAAAATATAGCAACCATGCCATGCAACCCTGCCATAGGCGGCCCGGCAAAATCCAACCTTGTACGGGAGGTGGACGCTCTTGGCGGTGTTATGGGTATAGCGGCAGATGCCACGTATTTGCAGATGAAAATGCTCAATTCCAGCAAAGGCCCGGCTGTCAGGGCACTCAGGGCGCAATCCGACAAGAAGGAATACATGCTATATATGCGCAAACTGCTTGAGCAGCAGGAAAATCTTTTCCTGAAACAATGTACGGTAGTCGATTTATTGGTTAATAATGAAAGGGTATGCGGTGTTATAGATGAATTAGGTCTGGAATATAAAGCTAAAGCAGTTATTCTAACTACCGGAACATCGCTGTGCGGTAAAATATTTATCGGGCTGCAATCTTTTCCCGCCGGTCGGCTTGCTGAAATGCCCGCTGTGGGACTATCCGGCTCTTTAAAAAAATTAGGGTTCACTGTTAAAAAGCTAAAGACCGGAACACCTGCCAGGGTTGACTCAAGAACGATTGATTTCTCTAAAATGACTGTACAGCCCGGTGATAAAGAGCTTAACTTCTTTTCATTCAGTCCGGGCAGGCCCGTGAGAGAACAAATTCCCTGCCACCTTACCAGGACCACAAAGCAAACCAGGGATGTTATCCTGGCAAACCTTGATAAGTCACCGCTTTATAGCGGGCTTATACAGGGAGCAGGCCCAAGATACTGCCCGTCCATAGAAGATAAGTTTGTAAGGTTTTCTGACAGGGATTCTCACCATATATTTATCGAGCCGGAGGGCAAAGATACTTATGAAACATATGTTCAGGGCTTCTCAACCAGTTTGCCTGTTGATGTTCAGATAAAAATGCTGCGCTCCCTGCCCGGACTGGAGAACGTATGGATGGTAAAACCCGCCTATGCGGTAGAATATGACTATGTTCCGGCTGTTCAATTATCACATACCCTTATGGCAAAGAGCATTGAAGGGCTATTCTGCGCCGGCCAGATAAACGGAACAAGCGGGTATGAAGAAGCCGCCGCGCAGGGGCTTGTAGCAGGCATTAACGCCGCAAGGCTTGTTGATAATAAGGAAATGATAACTTTATCAAGAAGCAGTTCTTACACAGGAACGCTTATAGACGACCTTGTGACCAAAGACATAGAAGAACCCTACAGAATGCTGACATCCCGTTCTGAATACCGTCTTATATTAAGGCAGGATAATGCTGATACACGTCTAACCCCTCTCGGGTATGAAATTGGCTTGATTAGCCCGGAGCGTTTCGGCTGTTTCCGGGAAAAACAAAGGCTTATAAAACAGGAAATAGACAGGTTAAAGTCTACACGTGTTAAATACGGCGAAGGACCTCATAATACCTATGCTCTTGCTGACTTAATAAGGCGTCCTGAGCTAAAATACAGTGATATAAACGCTTTAAGTCCGGTTGCTCTTCCGGGGGAAGTATGCGAGCAGGTAGAGGTTGTGCTAAAGTATGCCGGCTACATCGAACGCCAGAACAGCCAGATAGACCAGGCCGGCAAGCTGGAAAAGATAAAAATTCCGGCAGAAATAGACTATCAGGGGATTAAGCAGTTATCACAGGAGTCTCGTGACCGGCTATCAAAAATCAGGCCGCTTAACCTTGCGCAGGCCGCCAGAATTGGCGGGGTAAGCCCGGCGGATATTAGCATATTAATGGTCATTTTAGAAGGCAAAAGGCGAGAGCTCCTGAGCAACTTTTAAGTGTCACTGCTCCATTATGAACAGGTTTTTTCCTTAATAACATCCTGGATTTTAGCCAGCAGCTCGTCACCTTTTTGCTGAATGTCGTCAATTACTGTGTTTGCCTTACATTGCAGTTCTTTTAGGGATTCCTCAGTGTCATTGTAAAGTTCCTGGGACTTTTCGGAAATTAATCCCCTGGTTTCCTCGCCTGACTGGGGCGCAAGAAGAATGCCGAGTATACCGCCGACTGCTCCGCCGACTAAAAATCCTGCTACAAATTTTCCAACTGACATAATAATTCTCCTTTCTTTTCTAAAATTATTTAAAAAGCACTCTTGCCACTGATATTAAAGTTTCTTTTAGCTGTGAGCCCATGACCCTGGCATTTTTATAAACTTTGGCCGAGTTATCGGAAATTAAGCGGCCTCCTTTTTCCAGGCCGCTGTTAATGTTGTCAACCTGGCTGTTAATCCTTGAGGAGATGTTGTTAATATTTGTCAGGGTGCCGTTAATTTCCCTTATTGCCGGCTCAAGCTCGACCCGGGTAACCTTGATAAAGTCCTGAAGGCTGTTAACAAGGTTTGAGGTGTCCAGCAGGAGCTTTATCAGGAAAATGCCTGTTATAAGCACCAGGACGAGTGAAACGTAAACGAATAATTCTAATGGCTGCATTAATGCTTGCGGTATAGTGTCCAATATAAAACCTCCTAATATAGTGCTTCTGCTTCTTCTTCCTTTTGCTTGGCGGCTGCCAGCCTGTCCGCTTTCAGCGCTTCCTGTATTTTGTTTATTTGTTTTTCAATGCCGTATTTAACTTTCATTATTGAGTCAGAGGAAACCTTTTTAACTATTTCCTCCCGCATTTCCTTACCTGAGCGGGGAGAGAGCGTTAAACCGGCTATAACGCCTGACAGGATGCCTAGAAGTGTTCCTGCTACAAAAATAATTGAATCATCAGAGTTTTTTGACATGTTTATCCTCCAGTGAAATGCTTTTCGGTTTGATTACTTTAAAAAAATTTTTAAAAATGTTAACTTAATCCTCTCTCGTATTTTCCATAATTTTAACATTATTGAAGTTAAAACCAACTTTTTTTTAAAAGGGAAAACAGAAAACCTCGCAAATACAATTTCCGAGAATATTTTCCCGGCCAAAAAACCGATTTCCCTGGCATCCAGTGCTTGCGCGTCAAGGTTTCTCCGCAGTGTCTCATTAAAACCCTTTAAATCGCTTTTTATATCCCTGATTGTCACCGGGAAATAGATATAAAGCTCATTAACCTCTTTTTGCAGCGTATTAACGTAAATATTTGCCCTTATTATTAAATACAGGACAATACAAAATACTAATAGCTCAATTGTCGCAAAAATAAGTAAATCTTGTGTCATAAAACGTATTTAAAAACTTTCTTATATTTATATAATATCATTTTCGAAGGAATACTTTAATACTAAAGTATAATTTTTTTTCAAAAAATTTTATCAGGCGATTTCCTCATTTTTGGCGGTTTCCTGCCGGGGTTTTCTCCTGTTTTTCTTTGCCTTATCAAGATGAAGCAGCTCTGCGACTACGGTTTCCTTTTTCCTTACCATTTCGGGAGTAACGGTAAATACCTTAATATCGGTCCTGGAAGGCACTTCATACATAATATCGGTAATCATCTCCTCAACAATGGACCGCAGTGCCCGCGCGCCTGTTTTTCTTTTTATTGCTTCCATGGCAACCTGTTTTATCGCCTCGTCCTCAAATTCGAGCTTAACGTTATCCATTTTAAGCAGTTCCTGGTACTGCTTGATAATAGCGTTCTTAGGCTCTGTAAGGATTTTAACGAGAGCCTCCTCGTCCAGAGGGTCAAGCACCGCGTAAACGGGAACCCTGCCGATAAATTCAGGGATAAGCCCGAATTTAATGAGGTCTTCAGGTATAAGGTTTTTGAGTATCTTGGCCTGCTTTAACTCCCTTTCATACGCAGCCTTTGGCCCGGTCGCGCCAAAACCGAACGTCTTGCCTGAACCCGCCCTGGCGTCAACTATTTTGTCAAGCCCGACAAACGCACCGCCTACAATAAAGAGGATGTTGGAAGTATCTATCTGGATAAACTCCTGGTGAGGGTGTTTTCTCCCGCCCTGCGGGGGCACGTTGGCGAGCGTTCCCTCAATCATTTTCAAAAGGGCCTGCTGCACGCCTTCCCCGCTAACGTCCCTCGTAATGCTGGGGTTTTCGGACTTTCTTGCTATTTTATCGATTTCATCTATGTAAATAATGCCTCTTTCCGCTCTTGCGGCATCGAACTCAGCATTCTGGTAAAGTCTTAAAAGTATATTCTCAACGTCATCGCCCACATACCCGGCTTCAGTAAGAGTGGTGGCGTCCGCCACGGCGAACGGGACATTGAGCATCTGCGCCAGTGTCTGCGCAAGGAGGGTTTTCCCGCTTCCGGTCGGTCCCACGAGCAGGATATTGCTCTTTTGTATTTCAATGCTTTCACTATTCTCTTCTTCGCTATTGTTTTTAAGGTTGTGGTTAATTCTTTTATAGTGGTTATACACGGCAACCGCCAGTTGCTTTTTCGCGTCGTCCTGGCCTACTATGTGCAGGTCAAGGTATTCCTTTATGTCCTGGGGCTTTGGCACTTCCGCCATTGCGGGGGCGGCTTTTTTCTGCTCTTCTCCCTCCTGCCCGTCAAGGAATTCCTCGTCGAGGATTTCGTTACACAGGTCAACGCACTCGTCGCATATATAAACTTCGGGCCCGGCAATGAGTTTTTTTACCTGGTCCTGTGTTTTACCGCAAAATGAACATTTCAGGCGGCTGTCATCACGCTTAGCCATCAGATTCCTCTTTTTTCTCCAGTTTTGTTATTACTTTATCTACCATGCCATATTCAACCGCTTCCTGCGGAGACATAATATAATCTCTATCGGTATCTTTTTCGATTTTCTTGAAGCTCTGGCCTGTATTCTTTGCCAGGAGCTCGTTAAGGGTTCTTTTAATCCTGACGATTTCGGCGGCCTGGATTTCTATATCCGTTGCCTGGCCCTGTGCCCCGCCAAGAGGCTGGTGAATAAGTATTCTTGAGTGAGGCAGCGCCATGCGCTTGCCTTTTGTGCCCGCCGCCAGCAGGAACGCGCCCATGCTTGCCGCCTGCCCGAGACAGATTGTATTAACGTCCGCCCTTATGTGCTGCATTGTGTCAAATATGGCCAGGCCCGCGGTTACGCTTCCGCCGGGGCTGTTTATATAGAGCATAATGTCTTTTTCAGGATTCTCGGAATCCAGTAACAGCAACTGGGCTACTATAAGGTTGGCTACCATGTCGTCCACGGGAGTCCCGAGGAATATTATTCTTTCCCTTAACAGCCTGGAAAAAATATCAAATGACCTTTCCCCCCGGCTTGATTGTTCTATGACTACAGGCACGTAAGCGTTTTCAATTATTCCCATAAGTATGACCTTTCCTTAATCTGAATTGTCCTCAATATATTTTACTTCATTATTTTCCAAAAGGTAATTAACAATTTTTTGGCTCATTATTTGCTGGGAAAGCCCCTGTGCAAGTGAGGGGTTCTTTGCCATTTGCTCATAAACCACTTTTTCGTCGGTATTATATGATGATGAGAGTTCTTTTACCTTTTGTTGAAAATCTTCGT
>JANQGS010000126.1 GCA_028277195.1 Candidatus Gastranaerophilales bacterium | reverse complement strand
CATTAAAAAAGTCGTTGCGGAAGTAAGCTCTCATGCGCTGGAACAGGACAGGGTCGCAGAATGCGAGTTTTCCGGAGCGGTATTTACCAACCTTACACAGGACCACCTTGATTATCACATTACAATGGAAAATTATTTCCGGGCCAAAACAAAAATACTTAACCTTTTAAAAAAAGACGCCTATGTAATAATAAATGCGGATGATGAATATTTCAGCGGCCTAAACCGCACATTAAGCTACGGGATAAGGAATAATGCTGATATACAGGCTGAGGACATAAAGTTTTGCGTCAGCGGGTCTGAATTCCTCTGCAAAACCCCTTCCGGCAAGCAAAAGGTAAAACTCCGGGTCACGGGCCTGTTCAATATATACAACGTGCTGGCAGCTATCGGGGTTGGGCTGGCAGAGGGAATAGGCTTAAGCGCCTGTATTGAGGCAGTTGAGTCAATAACCGGCATTCCCGGCAGGTTTGAGGTGGTATCCGGCAACCCGCTTGTTATAGTTGATTATGCCCATACCCCCAATGGCCTGGAAAACGTATTGAACGCGGCAGGGGAGCTTGTACCGGACAATGGCAGGCTGGTATGCGTTTTTGGGTGCGGCGGGGACCGTGATATAACAAAGCGCCCCCGGATGGGAAGAATTGCCGAAAAGCTCTGCGATAAAGTCATTATAACCTCTGATAACCCCAGGACAGAAGACCCCCAGCAGATTATTACCGACATTTTAACCGGCATAAAGGAGCTGGACCCTAAAAAAACAATCGTTGAGCCGGACCGGGAAATTGCCATAGAGCAGGCGATATTGAGCGCCTCCGGCGGTGATGTCATAGTTATTGCGGGAAAGGGCCATGAAAACTACCAGATATTAGGCACGGAAAAATATTATTTTGATGACAGGGAAAAAGCCAGGGAGGCACTTCAAAGGATTTCAACATAATACCCGCACTCCTCGGGGAATACAGCGCCCGCTTTTATGGATTTCATCATTATCCGGGGATACAGCCTGCAGTAAAATGACCTGAAAAAATAATCCCCGCAAAGGTTATCATCTCCCAATGACTTGCAGGTAAAGAGAAGTATGCCTTTTTCATCTTTTCCTGAGATAAAGAAGTGTTTATACTTTGGGTCAAAGGTTTTCATTCTTTCAAACTCTTCTTTTTCGATTACATATTTATTCTCAATCATAAAGGTAATATTCCTGCAGCATTTGCCGCATTTTTTGCAGTGCCCTTTAAGTTTAAAACCCGGGAATTTAGTGTTTTTAAGTATTTTCATAATTCCTTAAATATTATACTTAAAAAATTTTTTTCAAAACCCGGGAACAATTTCTCGTTTTGAACATCTAAAAAAAAGACAACTCCTTAACACTCAAACTCCCCTTACTCCATTGTAAAATGGAGTTTTTTATGCTGATGTATGCTATACTGCTCTTGAACCGTTATAAAATTTTCGCAATATGGATAAACAGGAAATAAAGCAGAGAATAAACGCGCTAAGGGAGCGGGTTAACTACCATAACAACCTTTACTACATTAAAGAAGCCCCTGAGATTTCTGACAGTGAATTTGACGCGCTTTTTCGGGAATTACAGATACTGGAGGATGAAAACCCGGAATTTATTACCCCAAATAGCCCTACCCGGCGGGTTGGGGCTGTCCCGTCCGAAAAATTCGAGCAGGTGAACCATAAATACCGCCTCTACAGCCTGGATAACGCAAATAACGGCGAGGAATTAATGGAATGGTATAACAGGCTGGGGAAAACCCTTCCTGAGCCCGATAAAATCGAGTTTGTGTGCGAATTAAAGATAGACGGACTGGCAGTAACCCTTACCTATGAAGAAGGAAAACTTGCAAAAGGCGCAACAAGAGGCGACGGGCAAACAGGTGAGGACATTACAACCAGCTTAAAAACAATAAATACAATCCCCTTAGCCCTTTTTGAGCCCGTAAGCCTCGAAGCCAGGGGCGAAGTGTTTATGCCCATACCTTCATTTGAAAAACTCAATGAAAAACGCAAACAGGCCGGCGAGCCCGAGTTCGCCAACCCGAGAAACGCGGGCAGCGGTTCGCTAAGGCAGCTTGACCCGAAGGTTACAAGGGAAAGGGACCTTGATATATTTATATATGGGGGAATAATTGAAACCGAAAACAAACCGCCCACCCAGTGGGAAACCCTGCAAACGTTGCAAAACCTCGGCTTTAAGGTAAACCCCGCCAGCCAACCATGCAAAAATATCCGGGAAGTGATTGATTTCTGCAATATCTGGAACGAAAAACGCTTTGACCTGCCCTATACAACCGACGGGGTCGTAATTAAGGTAAATGACCTCAACAGCCAGGAAATCCTGGGCTATACCTCAAGAAGCCCGAGATGGGCAATAGCTTATAAATTCCCGCCTGAGCAGGCAATGACAAAACTCGGGGATATTGAGATGAGCGTGGGCAGGACAGGGGCAGTAGGCCCAATAGCCCTGCTTGAACCGGTTAAACTCGCCGGAACTGTTGTTAAAAGGGCCAGCCTGCACAACGCGGATGAGATAAAAAGGCTTGATGTAAGGGTAGGGGATACGGTATGGGTGAAAAAAGCGGCTGAGATTATCCCGAAAGTCATTGGAGTAAATCTCCGCAAAAGACCGCCCGACACCCAACCTTTTGTGTACCCGGAAAAATGCCCTGTATGCGGCACTCCGCTTGAAAGGGAGCAGGACGAGGTGGCTTACCACTGCCCGAACCATGCCGGTTGCGAAGCACAGGTAAGGGGAAGGCTCGAATACTGGGTAAGCCGGGATGCCATGGATATTGAATGGGTCGGGGAGTCCTTAATAAAGCAGTTGACCGACAAAGGGCTGGTTAAAGACCCCGGCGACCTGTATGCCCTGACAAAGGAGGATGTTCTTTCCCTTGAGCGGATGGGGGAAAAGTCCGCGGAAAATATTATAAACGCCATACGGGAAAGCAAAAACAGGCCCTTTTACAGGCTGGTCAACGCCCTGGGCATAAAATACGTGGGCAGGGAAACCGCTTACCTGTTGAGCCGGGAGTTCCATTCAATTGACGAGTTAAAAAACGCCGGTTTTGAGGAAATTTGCGCTATTGACGGCATTGGGGAAAAAATAGCCCGGAGCATTGTTAAATTTTTTGAAAATTCGTATTCCCTTAGTATCCTGGAAAAATTAAAACTGCATAATGTTAAGCTATATGAACAAGCTCCGCAAAAACCTGAAGAGCTGCCCTTTTCCGGGAAGACGTTTGTTTTGACCGGGACCCTGCACTCCATGGACAGAAACAGGGCCGGGGAAAAAATAAAACAGCTCGGGGGGAAGGTCTCAACCGGTGTGAGCAAAAACACCGACTATGTTTTAGCCGGGGAAAAACCGGGCTCAAAATATGACAAAGCAAGACAGTTAGATGTTAAAATACTTTATGAAAACGATTTTTTAAATATGTTAAAATAAATTTATGAATAAAAATTTTAAGGTATTTCAAATTTACGGGCTAACGGGGTTATTATTTGTCGGGATTATAATGACCTGCCTGTTTTGCGGTTTTGTGCTATTTCCCGTCTGGATAATAATGGTTAGCTGGAACTCAATGATAACCGGCATGTACGGCGTTCCTTTCATAAATTATTACCAGGCTTCGCTTTTATGGATTTTTGCCATACTTTGTTTCTATCTTTTTTTAAAAAACAGTATTAAAATTAAAGTATACAAATCAGACGCCCCTGACGAAGAGCTTGACGACGAAGATATGGTCGGGTTTATTGAAAACGAAAGTGATGAAGTAAATTAAGGAGTGAAAAATAAATGGCAACACCCCAGGTATGCCCCATAATAAGTTCAGGCCAGAAAAATCCCAGCATGTGCCTGGAAGAGAGTTGCGCCCTTTTCCTGAAAAGCTACAAAGCATGCGGTTTATACGTTCTTGCGTATAATGCGGCGCTTGAAATAAAGAAAAAGCAACAGTGATAATAAACCGGGCCGAAAAGAAATTAACTGAAATTTTCCGGGAACTGGAGCTAATAAGGGATATAAACCAGGAAAAGGTGCTCAGGGCCTTTCAGGACAACAAAGTAGGCGAGGAGCACTTTTACACGGTAAGCGGTTACGGGCATGACGACCTTGGAAGGGAAATAATAGACAGGGTTTACGCACATGTGTTCAACTGTGAAGCCGCTATAGTAAGGAATCATTTTGTTTCCGGCACTCACGCCATTGCCTGCGGGTTTTTCGGGATTTTACGCCACGGGGACAGGCTTGTCTGTGTTTCCGGAAAGCCTTATGACACCCTGGAGGAGGTTATCGGCACAAGAGGCAATAAAACTTCCTCGCTAACCGGCCATGGAGTGATTTATGACGAAATTAGCCCTGAAGAGATAGAAAAGGGGATTGACGCAAGGGCCAAAATGGCGTTCATCCAGCGCTCAAGGGGTTATAGCCTTAGAAAGCCCCTTAATGTAGAGGATATTTCCGAAATAATAGCAAAAATCAAAAACAAAAACCCCGAGTGTATATGCTTTGTCGACAACTGCTACGGGGAATTCACCGAGGCGCTCGAACCAACCGACGTTGGAGCCGATTTAATCGCAGGCTCACTGATAAAAAACCCCGGAGCCGGGATAGTTGAGACGGGGGGCTATATTGCGGGCAGGAGCGAACTGGTAAGGCTGTCGGCAGAGAGGCTTACAGCCCCGGGCATCGGGGCTGGGGGAGGCGCTATGCTCAACCAGTCAAGATTAATACTCCAGGGGTTGTTCATGGCCCCGGGGATTGTCCATGAGGCGTTAAAAGGCGCAATTTTGGTGTCACAGGTGTTTATTGACCTCGGGTTTAACACAACCCCCCTTCCTGACGAGTTAAGAACAGACATAATACAGGCAATCATCCTTAATGACAGGGAAAAACTGGTAAAATTCTGTAAGGCCGTCCAGCGCCGCAGCCCGGTGGATTCTTACCTGACTCCTGTTCCGGACAGGGTTCCGGGGTATGAGGACGATGTAATAATGGCTGCCGGGACGTTTATAGAGGGGTCGACAATAGAGCTGTCGGCTGACGGGCCACTGAGAGAGCCATATGCGGCATATATGCAGGGCGGGCTTAATTATGCGCACGTAAAGCTGGTTTTAAAGGGTATCTTGGAAGAATTCAGCCCGAACCGCCCGCCTTCTTGATTTCCCCTGCAATGTTTTTTGCCGCATCAAACCTGGCAAGCCCCAGGTTGGCCTGCCTCATGCTGTCAATATTCCCGTGTATAAGTCTTATCAGCTTTATTAAAACGCCCGCATTGAATTCCGCATCCTCAACATAAAGCCCTGCCCCGGCCTCCTGCATTGCCCGGGCATTAAATCGCTGGTGGTCAGCCGCCGCGTAAGGATATGGAACAAGTATTGAGGGCAGGCCGCAGAGATTGAGCTCGGACAGGCTGAGTGACCCGGCCCTTGATACGGCAATATCCGCAGCGTTCAGTGGGATTGACATATCGTCAAAGTACGGCTTCACAATGTAGCCCCGGTATTGCCCGGAAAAATCCCGCATATACCCCTCATAATTCCTTGCCCCGGTCTGGTGAATTACCTGGAAACCACTGCCTATAAGCTCAGGCACTGCATCCTTAATAGCGTTGTTTATGGTCCTCGCGCCCTGTGAGCCTCCTATTGCCAGGATGGTTGTCCGCTCCGGGCTCAAATCCAGGGCCTTTAACGCATCTTCCCTGCCGGGGGAGTTAAGGCCGGCCCTTGTAGGGTTGCCAAAAACCTTTATATTAGCTGATTTCAGATATTTTTTCGCCTGCTCAAACGCTGTTGAAACACACCCGGCACTGCCTGAAAAGAACCTGCTAACCATTCCCGGGTGCGCGTCCGGGTCGTGAATTACGTATGGGACGCCCAGAACCAGGGATGCGGCCAGCACAGGCGCGGTTACATAGCCACCTGTTCCAAAAACCGCGTCAGGCTTTAGTTTTAAGAGGTAGTATAATGACTTTAAAATAGCCCCGGACAACTCGAAAACCCACATAAAAAACCCCATGCCAACCTTCCTGGGCATCCCCGAGACGTTTACGGGGTAAAAATCAATGTTTTCCCGGGCAATAATCTCTTTCTCGATGTTTTTTGAGCACCCAATATAGTACAGGGCATTGATTTGCGGGTCGTTTTTCAACTCCCGGGCAACGGCAATGGCCGGGTAAATATGCCCGCCTGTCCCCCCGCCCGTCAGTAAAACGGAAATAGTCTTTTTATCAGGCATAATTGGCCTCTCTATTGATTGTTCTCATTCTTTTCCTTGAAATATTGAGTAAAACACCGAGCATAAACATGGTTAAAACAACAGAAGTGCCGCCATGACTGATTAAAGGCAGTGTTACTCCTGTCACGGGAAGCACTCCCGCCGTAACCCCGATGTTTATAAAAGCCTGGGTTATTATAACAAAGGTAATGCCAAACGCTATCAGCCTGCCAAAACTGTCATAACAGGATTTTGCAATGGAAAAGCCCCTTAAAA
>JANQGS010000097.1 GCA_028277195.1 Candidatus Gastranaerophilales bacterium | reverse complement strand
AATTAAAAAGCACGTTAAAGCCCAGCTTGAATTTATAACACAGTGCGGCGCGGAAAAACGGGAATTTGTTGACCCCCATGACACAACTGAAATTAAGGCCCTTGTTTCAGGGGTTTGCAGGGCTAAAATACACGAAGCCTACCACCAGTTCGACAGGGACACAAGAAAAGAGATAATAAACTCTTCAAAAGAAGAGCTTAAACAAAAAATTAAAGAGCTCCCTGAAGAGCGCGCAATAAAAGTATTGCTCGAAGAATCAGGCATTGACTTTGCGGGCGAGGAATTTAAAGCGCTTGAAAAGGAAATAATGCGAGACATGATAATAAATGAAGGAGTAAGGGCTGACGGCAGGAAATATGATGAAGTCAGGCCGATTACCTGTGAAACCTCCCTTTTGCCCAGGGTTCACGGCTCAGCGGTATTTACCAGGGGCAGTACCCAGGTTCTCTCCAGCGCTACACTGGCAGGCCCTGGAGCAGCCCAGGAACTCGAAGGGGTAGACCCCCAGACAGAAAAGTGGTATATGCACAATTACGCGTTCCCCGGCTACTCGGTAGGCGAGGTAAAGCCGTTACGAGGCCCGGGAAGGCGTGAAATAGGCCACGGTGCGCTGGCGGAAAGAGCCATTTTACCGGCCCTGCCTTCAAAAGAAGAATTCCCGTACGTAATAAGGATTAACTCGGAAGTGCTCGAATCCAACGGCTCAACCAGCATGGCCAGTACCTGCGCAAGCTGTCTTGCCCTGATGGACGCCGGAGTCCCGGTTAAGACCGTTATAGCGGGCGTTGCAATGGGCCTGGTAAAAGAAGGCGACAAAACAGCAGTCCTGACCGACATTCAAGGAATAGAGGACTTCCTCGGAGACATGGACTTTAAGGTAACCGGGGACAGGGAAGGTGTTACAGCCCTTCAAATGGATATTAAAATTAAAGGGCTGAATATGGAAATTCTCAAAAACGCCATTGAGCAGGCAAGAGAAGGGAGATTATTCATCCTTGATAAAATGACCGGGGCACTTGCCGGGCCAAGGCCCGAATTGTCACCATGGGCCCCGAGGATTGAGACCCTTTATATAGACCCTGAATCAATCGGTACGGTCATAGGCCCCGGCGGGAAAATGATACGCGGCATCATTGAGGAAACCGGCGCAACAATTGATATAGAAGACGACGGCACTGTGAGAATTGCCACAAATGACGGCGATATGATGAAAAAGACCGTCCGGATTATAAAAGAGCTTACACTCAAAGTGGAAAAAGGCATGATTTTATGCGGAAAAGTCGTTCGCACGCTACCGATTGGCGCTTTTGTGGAAGTTGCTCCCGGAAAGGACGGGCTTGTGCATATTTCAAAGCTCGCCCCGAGAAGGGTAAATTCTGTCGATGAGGTTGTACGAATCGGCGATGAGGTTGTCGTAAAGGTGCTTGAGATTGATGACAGAGGACGGGTTAACCTTTCTATAAAGGATGTAACCGAGCGGGAAAGAGAAGAAGTCCTTGCGGCGCGAGTATAGAATATACGAAGAATTTTATAAATAAGTGCAATTCTCCATAATCACAGTATGTAAAAATTCCGAAAAAACCATTGAAGACACAATAAAAAGCGTCTTCAGCCAGACTTGTAAAGATTTTGAGTATATTATAGCTGACGGTGTATCAACTGATAATACCCTTAATATAATCAAAAATCATAAAATAGATAAACTAACCAGCGAACCTGATAACGGGCTCTATGACGCCATGAACAAGGGTATTAAAGCCTCATCAGGCGATTATTTATTCTTTTTAAACTCTGATGACAGGTTTATAAATGATAATGTACTGGCGTCAGTGGCAAAACATGCGGGAAATGAACTTTTATACGGTGACCAGGTCTTTATTAACAGGCAAACCGGCGAAACCTCAACCAGAAAACACAACAAACTCAATAAAATATACCTCATGAAAAACACACCATGCCAGCCGGCGACATTTTACAGGCGTGATGTGTTTGAAAATTACGGGGATTTTAACACTGATTTTAAGATAGTAAGCGACCATGAATGGTTTTTGCGGGCATTTTTAAAGCATAAAATAACCTCAACTTACCTGGGTTTTCCATTGACGGAATTTAGCATGGGGGGTATTTCCACGTCCGGGCAAAAAGAAGAGAAACTCAATGATGAAAGGGACAGGATGTTCGGTATGTATTTTTCTTCGTTTGAGCGAAGGAAGCTGGAGTTTGCGGCAAAGTACCTGAGGTGTTTTGGTTTGTTCTTTCCTTTGTAAAGATTTATTACTAAAAATTGCGTTTTTATGCAATTATCCCCTAATTTCTTAATTAAAATTTACTGAAAAAATAAAAACAATTTGTTAATATAATATATAGTACATAGTGTGATTAATAATACAAAAGAAAGGGGAAGAGTTGCAATGTTAAAATACGCGGCACTTGAAGAATTAATTAATGAAATTACCTCAGTCCACAAAAACCAGCTAAAAGCCTACAAATGGGCAGCGGTAACAGCAGGTAACGATATTACACAGACTGACCTTGCCGGGATTGTGATTACAGGCAGCGGTACATTAGTACTTGTGGGTTCGGACGACAGCGAGCTGGACTGCGGCACAGTATCAGCAGACCCTATAAACATCCTGCCGTTTTGCCCTAAAAAGGTTAAAACAGGCTCAACAGCAACAGTTAAGGCAATATATGGAGCGTAATTATGATTATAGGTAGTGGAACAGGTATAGGGCTTAGCAGCAAAAGGCTGTGGACACCGGCGGAATTAATAACAGCGCTCTGGTTTGACGCGGCTGATGATAGCACTATAAGCCTTAATGGTTCAAATGTAACTCAATGGGACGATAAAAGCGGTAATAACCGCCATGCAACACAGGGCACTGCCAGCTCCCAGCCTGCCTATGATTCCGGTAACCGAAAAATAACCTTTGTTGATGATTACCTTGATTTGACATCGGTTGCAGCGGACATTGCCAGGAATATCGGAGACGGGAACTGTTTTTTAGTGCTTGATTACACGGATACAAGTTCTGCAAACGTGCCCTTGCATATATCCAGCGGTATTAGTGGAGGTTCAGCCAGGTTTACAATGGGCTATGACCTCGGGGATTCAAACGCCGGAATGCAGGTGGCCGGCAGAAGACTTGACAGCGACAGCTATCAGTATGTTTCAAACGGTACAGAGCCTTCAGGAATATTAATACAGCACGGCAATCCTGTGTATGCCGGCAGTGACGCATATTTATACATAAACGGAAGCCTCGACGCCTCAAGCACCAGTTTCCATACAGACGGCAATACAAGCGATACCGACTCCCTGGCTGTAAGAGTAGGCAGTGGCGGCGGCAACCAGTTTGTTGGGGATATATATGAGATATTAATTACAGGAACGCTTACAACAGACCAGAGGCTGCAAATTGAGGGTTATCTGGCCCATAAATGGGGACTGGCCCCTAACTTGCCGGGCGGACACCCTTATAAAAACACGCCGCCCAAAAAGTGAGGAATGATATGGAATATTATATTTTTAATGATGAACAAACAGCCCTTGAAGCAGAGGCTTTTATTGCCGAAAAGGGATTTATGCCGATAACAAGCACTAACGCCCAAACAGGAGAACTCACACCAAACAAGCAAAAAACTGAAAAATGGGCCACACTGCAACAAAGACTTGACGGGAAGTGGGTTTTCCCTCGATTGCCGGCTGAAGTACTTGAAAATGTGGCGCTTGAAGATAAGACATATTTTTTCAATGCTTTTAGCCCGGTTATAGAGGATTACGAAGCTGACTGGTTTCCCGCCGAGGAGATTTAACGGGGAATTAACACTTAATTCAACAGAACAGCAGTTACTAAGACTACCCTTTGAGCAATTCACCTATTACATCATTTTTAAGTGGTATAATAATTCAGGAAAGGTGAGAGCCCAAAAGGAAGTGGAAAATGATTTGCCCTAAATGCGGGGGGAAAAATTCAAAAGAAGATATAAACTGTCATAGCTGCGGGTTTAAGCTGAAAACAACCTGCCCCAGGTGCAAGCATCATAATGCGCTCGGTCGGCCCGGGTGCGAAAAATGCAATTTAACCCTCATAAGGTTCTGCCCGGGATGTAAAGCCCCGAATTTCCCGCATACGAAAAATTGCAGGAAATGCGGGCATGAATTGCTTAAAAAGAAAAAAGAAGAAAAAAAGGCAGAAAAAGTTGAAAAAGTTGAAAAATTACCTGGAAAACCACAGGAAAAAATACCCGAAAAAAAGGAAGACGGCGGGATTGAACTAAAAAAAGAGGTGACAAGGGAAGAAGCCGTAAAAATACTGGCAAACCTCCTGGAAAACAACGATAAAGGATACCTGGTAAGTCTTTGCGCCCCTGAGGGGCTCGGGAAATCTATGGTCATCAGTACTTTATCCCAGTCCCTGAGCGGACAGAAGATTACCTGGCTAAACGGGATATGCGAGCCTTACACCCGGAACACCCCGTATGCCTTCTTTAAGGACCTGCTCTCGAACATCCTGGGGCTTCCGGTTTTTCCCCCGGATAATGACGAAATAAAAAAATCAATTAAGAAAACCCTGGAAACAACCCTGGATATCACCGACCAGTCAGTATTAAACGTTATTTATAAGCTGGTGCTCAATGAATACAGGGAAAATAACGCATCAATCCAAAAAAACCTTGATGACACACAAAAAGCGCTCCAAACGCTTATTTCCTCCCTGAATAAAAAAAGCAGGCTGGTTATGATAGTTGAGGACTTTGAATATATTGATAAAGCCTCGTTTGACTGCATAAAGTATTTGCTGAAAAAGAATTTTCTTGATAATAAAAATTTTCTCATTATAAACCACACCCCCGCAACAAATACAGCAACGCTTTTCCCCTCGGAAATTTCCCTGCAAAGGATGCTAATCCTGCTTATTAAGCCTCTTGCAACTCCGGAGCTTGAAACAGTCCTGCTCAGTATGATGACTAACCAGGATATCTTGCCCCCGGAGCTGAAATCAAGGATTTTCCGCCAGTCAAAGGGCCTGCCTGTATACGTTGAGCAGGCACTCTGGTACTTATTCCAGGCGGGAGCAATAACTCCCGGCCAGCAGGGCCTTGTATTCAACCGGCAATACGCCGGTATTGACATTAACCCCGACCTTCACGAGCTTTTTATGCAAAGGGTTGCCCTCGTGGAAAAAATATCCCCGGACGCAACAAAGGTAATCCTTACAGCCGGGCTGCTCGGGCTTAAATTTACCCCAAAAGTCCTTGAACTCTCAACGGGTATTAATGAAAAGGAAATGCGGCAAATAATACAACTGGTCATTAATAGCGGCATATTTGCGGCGTATGACCGGCATAACTTCGGGTTTAAGCATTTATGCCTGTGGAAAATCCTGTTTGAGCGGGCGTTTAGTGATGAGCAAATAAAACAGCTCAGCTCAAATGTATTGACTGCCCTGAAAAACAATCCCGAAGTACGCGGTTCCCTTCTCGCCAAACTCGCCGAGTATTCAGGAGACCTCCGCGAGCTTCCCCGGTATTATGATAAAGCGGCAAAAGAGGCTCTTAACCTGGGAGACACCCTATCTTACACAAATAACCAGACCGGGATTCTTGAGCTTTTGGATAAAACCGGTTTACCGGACGGTGAGAAAGAAGCGGCCAGGATTTCAATCACAGAGCAGGTAGGCCGGGTTAATTTTGAGGCAAATCCCGCACTGGCTATGGATTACCTTAAAGAAAGCATTAAAAAACAGGAAGAGCTTGATAATAACGTAAAAGTGGTTGAGCTTACGGGATACCTGGCAAGGAGCTGTGAGCTGGCGGGGAATTACCAGGGAGTGCTGGACTGCGCTGAAAAAGCCCTGGCCATAACCTCGCAGGATGAGGAGGAAAGCTCTCCTGAAACAATATTCCTTAATTTTTCCAGGCTCGATGCCCTGCTGGGGCTGGGGCGGCTGGAAGAAACCGTAATGACGGCGGAAAACGAGATACTCCCGTTTTTAACCGGGGCAATATCTAAAAACGAGACCTTCCCGGGTTTAAGCAAGGACGACCTGAAGGATATTGAATACCAGTGCGAGTTTACCCTTGCAAAAGCCCTGGTATACCAGGGAAATATAAGGGCGGGGGATTTGTTGAAAAAACTCTCGGCAAGGGCTGAAAAGGAAAACAAACCGGAATACGAGCTAAAAGCCCTGTTAAACCAGGCATTGTTCTTTACAATCCAGGGAGATTTAGCTTCAGGTGAAGATGTCCTGGAAAAAATCATCCGGAAAGATTTTAAGAGCCGGGATTCTGATAAGTTGCAGCTTGAGTGGCTTTTTATAAGCACGATAGCTCATATTTTAAGCGGGGATTTTGAGAAAGCCCGTACTATTTGTTATTCTGCGCTCCCGCTTGCAAAAGAATGCAGGGATTATAACCTTTTTGCCCTGTTAAAACTTTTAAACGGCTTTTTCTACCAGCGTTTTCAGCATGTTAACAATGCTGTTGCCATTTATGATGAGGTAGCGCACTATTGCTCCGAGACAAAAATGGCAACGGGCGCGCTTTTTGCCTGGTACCTGGCCGCAGGGGCCGAACTTGAGACGGGCAACCCTGACAGGGCAGGGGAAATTGCTGAAAAAGCCCTTGATATCTCAAAAAAACCCAATATAAATAACTTTATCGCGGAGATTTTGCTCTCAAGGCTCATTGCTGAAACCAAAACAGTAAGGGGGGATTTTGAGGGGGCGCAGATTTATATAGAAAACGGCATTGAGCTGGCGGAAAAAAATAAATTAACGCATCTTCTTGTGGAGTTATACCTGAGTTTTGGAAAAATTTACCAGGAAAACGCCGCAACAAAGGCGGTAAATAAAGAACAGAGCTCAAACCAGGCTTACAGGCTATACACAAAAGCGCTAAATATTGCCGAAAAACTTGACAATCACTTTTTAATATCCGGTGCGGAAAAAGAAATATCAAACCTGCAAACGTTCTGTCACCTTTCAGGCATTGCGTTGCCGGAGGGGGCTTAAGGGTTTTCAGTATCCGGTATAGTTAAAGATGTTAACTTCACACAATCCTTTCTTTAGAGGATGAATAAAAGCGCTCTCATGGGTTAATCTCAAATTAATATTCGGGCATAGAGGTTAGTGTGTGAAAGGCTTCAAATTTAAATTGCAAAGCGTCCTGGAGGCGCGGAAAAAAATTTTTGAAGACAGCCAGCTTGAGTTTGCGAGGGTTAAAAACAGGCTGAACAGGGAAAATAAAAGACTCGACTACCTGTACAGAGACTTTGAGCAAACAACAGCCGGGCTCGAACTCATAATTAACTCGGGAAATATTGACCACACACTGATTTTTTGCCACCAGGGCTATATCCTGAAACTTAAGCAGGATATTAAAAAACAGCATAAATTAATAGATAAAATCGAGGACGAACTTGGGGAAAAGAACAAAATAATGCTGGAAGCCCTGAAGCAAAAGACTATGATGGAAAAATTAAGGGAAAAAGCCCTCGATAAGTTTAAAAAGAATGTTGAAAAGCTGGATTTGCTTAATATAGATGAAATAGCGACTAATAGATATAAAAAAGCGGGGTAACTACAAGGATGGTGACAACTCTATTATTAGAAGCGGTTAAAACTGATTACAAGCCTGAAAAAAAAGGCGAAAACAATAAATATACCGAAAAAGAAAACACCGACGGGTTTGAAAAGGTTTTAGAGACCGCAACCGAAAAAACAACTGCCAAAGCCGAAGTCAAAGAGGAAAAACCCGAGGGAAAACTTGAGGAAAAGCCCGGGGGAAAACCTGAGGAAAAGCCCGGGGAAAAACCGGCAGAAAAAGCCCGGGAGAGCATTAAGCCTGAAAAAAAGGAAGCCGCGTCAGCCACAACGGGAAAAATTATGCTGGAAAAGGCAGCGTCTGAAAAAATGGCGCCTGAAAAAATTGCCGCTGCAGCTAAAGAAATAAAAACTGACGTGAAAAAGGAGCAAAAGGTTGAGATAAAAGATATAAAAAATACAAAAGACTCAAAAGATGTAAAAACTGAATTAAAGACCGATACAAAAGCAGAACAGAAGGTTGAGATAAAAGATA
>JANQGS010000042.1 GCA_028277195.1 Candidatus Gastranaerophilales bacterium | reverse complement strand
GTTGAAACCCCGGGTTTAACGCTTTCCTTCATTACCTCATGCACCTCGGCAACAATGCTGCCTGCCGTTTTCATAAGGCTGATTTCATGTCTTGATTTTCTCGTTATCATTATCAATAAATTATAACAACCTACCCCCTGCTTGTGCAATAATGATATTAAATCAAAAACACCCGTGCGTAACCGTCATGAAAAACGAAAATATAGTTGTTCGGGGAGCAAACCAGCATAACCTTAAAAATGTAAATGTATTAATCCCAAAAGACCAACTGGTGGTATTTACCGGGGTAAGCGGTTCAGGCAAAAGCTCGCTTGCCTTTGATACGATTTTTGCCGAGGGCCAAAGGCGTTACATAGAAAGCCTCAGCGCATATGCCCGGCAATTCCTGGGCCAGCTCGACAAACCCGATGTGGAAAGCATTGAGGGCCTGAGCCCGGCAATATCAATTGACCAGAAATCCACCTCCAACAACCCCCGCTCAACAGTAGGCACTGTAACGGAAATATATGACCACTTAAGGCTGTTGTTTGCCCGGGTAGGCACGCCCCACTGCCCGGAATGCGGACGGGTAATAACCCCCCAGACGCTTGACCAGATAGTAAACAGCATACTCAACCTCGGGGAAGGCAAGAGAATACAGATTTTATCACCGCTCGTAAGGGGCAGGAAGGGTGAATATTCAGGCCTGTTCAGCGAATTAAGGCAGGAAGGCTTCATCAGGGTAAGGGTTGACAATAATGTCTGCAATCTTGATGAAGATGAAATAAATCTTGAAAAAACGCGCAAACACGACGTTGAATTAATCATAGACAGGATAATAGTAAAGGATTCCGCCCGCTCAAGAATAGCGGAAAGCGCCCAGGCAGCCCTTAAAAAAGGCGACGGCCTGGTTATTGTTGACATAATAGGAGACAGGGAAATAATGTTTTCCGAAAAGCTCTCCTGCGGCCATTGTGAATTGAGTTTTGACGAGCTGTCACCGAGGATGTTCAGTTTTAACAGCCCATACGGGGCTTGCCAGACTTGCAGCGGCATCGGCGCACACCTTGAAATCAGCCCAAACCTTGTTGTGCCCGACGAGAGAAAATCCCTGAGACAGGGAGCGATTTATCCCTGGGCAAAAACAGGCAACCCCTACTACCAGGACATCCTCAAATCCGTTGCGCACCACTATTTAATCGACATGGACGCGCCGTTTGAGCGGCTAACAGAGGAACAAAAGCAAATAATACTTTACGGCAGCAGGGGGGAAAAAATTCTCCTAAAGCACGCGGACTTTAAAAGATTGCACCAGAAAAGTTACTACGGCAGGCATGAAGGGATTATACCCTACCTTAAAAAGCGTTATGAAGCATCAAGCTCTGATTTGGTAAGGGGGGAAATAGAAAAGTACATGGACTTTATCCCCTGCCCGGATTGCCGGGGGAAAAGACTAAGGCCGTTTGCCCTGGCTGTGAAAATCCGGGGCAAATCCATTGCTGATGTGTGCAATATGTCAATTAGCGATGCCTGTGAATATATCTCATCACTGTTTTTATCACTCTCAGAGCACCAAATCTCTATAGTCAGGCAACTTCTGGAAGAAACAAGAAACAGGCTCAGGTTCCTGCTTGACGTGGGGCTTAATTACCTGTCGTTAGACCGCATGGCCGGGACACTCTCAGGCGGGGAGGCGCAGAGGATACGCCTTGCGACCCAGATAGGCTCAGGGCTGGCCGGGGTGCTCTACGTGCTGGACGAGCCGAGCATAGGGCTGCACCAGGTGAATAATGAACAGCTTTTAAACACGTTATTAAAGTTGCGAAACCTTGGCAATACGCTTATAGTGGTTGAGCATGACGAGGAAATAATCCGCAGGGCCGACCGGGTTATTGATATAGGCCCGAAAGCAGGCGTGCATGGCGGGGAAATAGTTGCTGAAGGGCGCCCGGAGGATATTGAGGAAATAAAAACATCCTTAACCGGCCAGTATTTGCGCGGGGCAAAATCCATAAAAATACCTGAAACAAGGCGAAACGGTAAAAATATAAACATTAAAATCGTTAATGCCCATAAAAACAACCTGAAAAACCTTGATGTTGAAATACCCCTGGGGAAATTCGTGTCAATAACCGGGGTTAGCGGTTCAGGCAAATCGTCCTTAATTTTCGATATACTCCAGCCCTACGTAAAGCACCACCTGGGGTATAACTGCCCCAGGCCACAGGGAGTAAGGGAAATACAGGGCCTTGAAAACATTGACAAAATTATCGACATAGACCAGAGCCCCATAGGCCGCACGCCCCGCAGCAATCCTGCCACGTATACCGGTACTTTCGACCATATAAGGGAATTGTTTTCAATGACAAACGAGGCTAAAACCCGGGGATACCAGCCAGGGCGCTTTAGTTTCAATGTTAAAGGCGGCAGGTGCGAGGCTTGCAGGGGTGACGGCATAATCAGGATTGAGAT
>JANQGS010000196.1 GCA_028277195.1 Candidatus Gastranaerophilales bacterium | reverse complement strand
GACAACAAAATTGGTGTTAATTGGAGGTTTAGGACTAATGACGCAAGGCTTAAAATGGAAAAACTTTATCCAAGTAAATTAACTTAACAATGCACTAGTAATAAGATTATCACTAATATTGAAACTGCATTTCAAGAACATCAAAAAAAATTAAATCAATTAAAAAATGAAAAATTAAAATTATGGGGTTTTGATATTCCAACTTGTCTTGCAGTAGGTGGGATATCTATAGCTGCTGCTTTTTGCGTGCACCCTGCTTGTGGGCTAGGGGCAGCTATAGCAGGATGGGCAGGGGCTCCAAATCTAAAAGATATAGAATCAAAATTAAATAATACAAATAATGAAAACAAAAAAATAAATAATTCCGCAGCAGGGTTGTTATTTAAGCATAAAACAAAATAGCATTTCCTCCCTTCCTATGTGGAGTCCTAATGACGCAGACATAACAATTGTTTTTTGGATGATGCTAAAATAAATAATAATACGAATAAGAGGGCCTTCCTATAAAACTCCAGGGTAATTTAAACGGCTTAAAGAAAAGTTTTATAAAAAGACTTGAAAAATTATACAGGAAAAAAGTCTCACCTGAGAAGATAATTACTATTGAGCTTGCCGAGGCTTTAGCAGAGTTTTCCCATGAAATAAACAAAGAAATCGCTGTTATTATTAACAGGCGTGGGCAGATTATTAATATTACTGTAGGCGACTCCAGCAGCATAGAACTTGGGACGTTTAAGAATATACGGGAAGGCCGTGCACGTCTTTGCGGGTTGAGATGTATTCATACACATCCGGGTAGTGTTTCCGGACTCAGCAAGATAGACCTTACGGCACTTGAACAGTACAGGTTTGATGCTATGTCCTGCATAGGGATTGACCCTAAAAGCAGTTTCAGTAAAAAACACGGGGAAACCGTAAAATTTGCTGATTCTATTCAGACAGCTTTTTTGATCCCTGAAAAAGACACTGAAGGCAATAATTTCAAAATACTTGAGCCCACAACACTAAGACAGGCTTGCGCAAACAATTTTCTTGAATTTCTTGAAGATATAGAGCAGGAATTTGCAAAAAAATCTGACGCTATTGTTTCTGGTGAAAAA
The DNA here is from genome assembly GCA_028277195.1 of Candidatus Gastranaerophilales bacterium. GTDB lineage: Bacteria > Cyanobacteriota > Vampirovibrionia > Gastranaerophilales > UBA9971 > JANQGS01. The sequence goes on along the minus strand of JANQGS010000196.1, from coordinate 1,498 downwards.
GAAAGGGCAATACTGGCTAGCTTGCAGACTCCTGATATTTCAGATGACACAGCGATAGAATCCCTATCTGAACTTGAACAGTTAACATATACCGCAGGCGCAGAAGTTTTAGATAAAATAACCCAGAAGCGAAATAATCCTGACCCTTCAACATATATCGGCAGTGGAAAAGCAAAAGAACTGGCTCTTTTGGCTCAGGAGAAAAACGCAAACATTGTGGTTATAGATGCCGAGCTTTCCCCAAGGCAACAAAAAAACCTTGAAGAAATCATAGGTGTAAAAACAATAGACAGGACAGAATTAATCATTGATATATTTGCCCAGAGGGCAATGACAAAAGAAGGAAAACTACAGGTAGAACTGGCTCAACTGAAATATTTACTCCCAAGGCTTATTGGCGCAGGACTTTCTTTAAGCAGGCAAATGGGAGGCGGTCGAGGAGGCGGCATTGCCACAAGAGGCCCCGGTGAAACTAAACTTGAGGTTGACCGTAGAAGAATCAGGGAAAGACTAAAAAACCTTGAAGATGAGGTTAATGCAATAAAAAACCACCGAAACCTGCAAAGAAAGCAACGGCAGAAAAACAGGATACCTGTCGTATCAATTGTGGGGTATACAAACACCGGAAAGTCCACGCTTTTAAACGCTTTGTCCGACTCGGAAGTCCTTGTTGAAAACAAGCTGTTTGCAACACTCGACCCGACGATCAGGAAAGTTAAGCTGCCTGATCTCTCTGATATTCTGCTGACTGACACTGTAGGCTTTATCCAACGGCTTCCGACCTCGCTGGTTAAAGCGTTCAGGTCAACCCTTGAGGAAGTGGTGCAGGCTGATGTTATTTTGCACGTCATAGACCCAAACCATCCGGCGTGTTTTGAGCATATTGACACGGTTTACGATATCCTGACTGAGCTTGATGCATATACAAAGCCAATAATCACTGTTATAAACAAGATTGATCTTATTAAGGACGAATTAATCTTTGAAGAACTGCTTGAGAAAATTCCAAATCCTGTGAAAATTTCAGCGCTGGAGAGAAAGGGGTTCGGTGCACTATTGAGCAAGATTCAGGAGATTTTAATTTCATGATATGAAACTTGTAGGCATTAATTAATTTTTATGCTCAAAAAATCTGCGAAGATATTTTTCTTTTTATCCCAAGTGTAATATATTTAAAGGATATCGCCGCGTTTTGCATAAACAGAAATGCTCATCAGATAGCAGCAATTTTGAGGAAATAAAAATCGGGGTTGGATAAAAGATGACCTGAAGGTTGTTTTTAATGCAGGGTTACATAATGATAAGTTATCGGCGCCAATAAATAAAAAGTTTTTGTATATTGCATGTTAAAATTTTACTATTATGAAGAGCAGGACGGCCGGGGACAAAATGTTATTAACAGGACTTACGCAGAATAAAAATTTTTCATAAAAAATAGACATCCTGACTCGTCAAAAATTTAAAGAAGTGTCAGGATGTAGTTATGAACAATATTAAT
>JANQGS010000121.1 GCA_028277195.1 Candidatus Gastranaerophilales bacterium | reverse complement strand
ACCCTGGCCGCAACGGGCCTGGTTTGTCCCACAACCAGGAGGATGAGCAGCGTTGAGGAGAACAACCCGTGGAGGAACTTGCTTTTAGGAGGAATTGCCCTGGCGCATTTGCCGGGGGACGCGAGGGAGATGCTGCGGGCATGGCATGAAGGTGTAAATATATTCAGGACACACAAAGCGCCCGTTTACCGGGGACAGCATGCTATGAACCTTCTGCATGGTACTATTGCCCAGCCACTGGCTGATATTAAGATACTTGAAAAACTTGACAGGCCTTTGCTTACAACAAATTTTGGAGTAACTTTAGCCAACCGTTGGGGAATTAAACATGAAAGTATAGCAAAGAATCAAGTAATTAAAGGAATTACCGGAAAGAACGGTAAAGTTTATATACCTGATCAGTCCACTAATTTTATAAAATTTGCAGGAACTAAACTCCAACAATTTATGGGAGATTGTTTATTAAGGGTATCAAGACTTAGTATTCTTATCAGTGCTGCTATTGAAATTCCTTCACTTGTCAAATCAGTAACAGAAACAGAAGGCACAGCAAAGGATAAAGCAAAAGCCTTTGGAGTTCAGTTAATTAAATCAGCCGCATTTGTGGGACTGATTACAGGCGGTATTATGCTTGCAGGCGCAGCATTAGGCGGCAGCCTGCTGGCGGGCACATTAATCGGCGGAACTGCAATAGGTAACCTGCTAGGTATGGGTATTGGTTCAGCAGCCGGTATAGTAGCTTCAAATAAATTTAACAAAGTTGTGGATGAAATTTTTGGGGCAGATACTAAAGAATGTCTAACCTAGCTTTGCTTGCCTTTAAATAAATCATCTATTTTTTGTCCTGCTTTTCGTGCACCTTTAGCAATTGCTTTATAATAATCTGGCTTTGGTAGAGTTTTACTAAATTCTCTATCACTCGCCATTGCTCCCAATATTTCATCTGCCATAGCCTGAGCAGCAGTTTTTGTGTTATTACCATATGAAACCTGCTTCGCAGGCTTATTACTATGTTCCGGCTTTATCTGAGGATTGATATTGCTTACACCATTTATCATAAACCTTCACCTCGTATTTATAGTTATCCAAAATATATTTTACCATAGCTGTCAATATTTATAACAAAAAACATACCTGAATTTTAACGGTAATTTAATAAATCTTTACAAATACAGCCGCTTTTGTGGGGCTGGTAACAGGTGGAATAGCTGTTGCGGGAGCGGTGTTAGGCGGCAGTTTCCTGGCGGGCACTTTAATAGGGGGTACAGCAATCGGAAACCTCCTGGGCATGGGTATTGGCTCTGCTGTTGGTATAATCGCATCAAATAAATTTAATAAGCTGATTGATAATTTATTTGGGGCAAATAAAAAGAAGACTGAATAAATAATTAAGCTGTTACTAAAATAACTTTAGTTTATTTTTTTCCCTCTAAATAAATTAGTAAAAGCATTACCTACTTTTTCTACTGTATCTGCTACTTTATCAACTCCTTCAACTATTGGTCCTTGCGGCCCGGTATTATTTCTATTTATGTCTCTTTTTAAACCTTGATTTATAATACCCAGGCTCTCTTCAAATGATAACTTTGGTGCTCTATGTGCAAACCCAACCTTCTGAGTATTATGTATATTACTTTGAGGATATATGCCAGACACTGTAATCATAAACCTTCACCTCGTATTTATAGCTATCCAAAATATATTTTACCATAGCTGTCAATATTTATAACAAAAAACATACCTGAATTTTAACGGTAATTTAATAAATCTTTACAAATACAAGCGCGTTTGTGGGGCTGAATACGGTGGCTATAGTGAAATGAAATCGCGGTATACTTATGATATTTGGCGTAAGCAGTTAATTTCCTCTTTGGTTCTGCCGTATCCGAAAATTAAGACCATTTCAACAGCCATTATCGCAATCAAAACATACCCTTTTATTGCGGGCTTTAATTTTTTACCCTGTGTTTCCAGCAGGTTTATGACTTCTAAAAATACGCCCTCTCTACTGTCTTTTAGCTTCATTAATCAAAAAATCCTTTCTGCTTTTTACTTGCTTAAGGGGTTACTGAACATTGCAAGAGTTGGTAGTGGCCATATAGCAGCTGATACCTTTAAATGTCATGCCGGGTCAAGCCCGGCATCTCATGAGACCCCGGCTCAAGTCCGGGGTGACATCAGTCATTATTAGGCCACTACCCAAGAGTTTTATGTCTGGCATAAACTCTATTTTCAAGTTAGACTATTTTAATGCTAAGACGGCTTCTAAAAAAATTTATTGCTGCCATTACAATATAGGATAAATTTTTATGACTGTCAAGATACTTTTTTATGATTTGTCATATTTTTTCATATAAAAATTAAATTATGCTTAAAGGGAAAGTGGGAAATGACTCCTGGAAAAAAGGTTAAAGAAATAAGAGAAAAAATAAAACGCTTGACCCAGGCGGAATTCGCAAAAGAATACCGCTTAAAATTAAATACAGTAAGGTTTATAGAACAGAATAAACAGGATGTGCCTGATGAACTTGCCCTTATTCTTGAGGAAGAATATAAAATACCTTTTAAGTGGTGGAAAACCGGTGAAGGGCCAATGTATATTGAGCAGGAAGAGTGTTTGGCGGCTACGGGGACTCATGGCCGTCCGCATTTACGGGTTATTAAATCAGAGCATGCCACCAAGGCTGAAGTTATCAAGAACATTGGCATAGCTGAAAAAGAAATAGAAACTATTGACGATAACAAATTAAAGGAAATAGCTAAAAAACTGGGCAAGTCTATAACAGTTGAATATGTTGAAGACAACAGGAAAAATAAAACCTGTGAAGTTTATCCTGACGGTCAGATTATTGAGCGCTCAATCCCGGAAGAAATAACTAAAGCAGGCGGGCATTTGGGTGATGTCCTCGGGCAATATATGACCGCGCTTGAAGCTAAACAGCTTGTGGAGGCATTAAAAAACAATAAATCTTTCCTGTTTATATTTATTGAAAAACTTAATACTGACCCGCAAGCAGCTAAACAGGTATTATTAAAACTATAAAAATAGCGGCGATTATACCGTAACAACCTAGCACCCCAAAAATTAAAATTCTTCAAAATCGGCCCACCCTCCCGCCCTGAT
>JANQGS010000054.1 GCA_028277195.1 Candidatus Gastranaerophilales bacterium | reverse complement strand
AGGAACGGTTGCAGAAGGATTATTTGAAAAAATTCCTTTATTAAAAAAGATAAATGAATATGATAAAGCTCTTTATGATACTAACTTTGGAAAATTTTTGCGAAGGAATTTAGGGCTAAGTGTAGATAATGCAAACACTAACTTTATAGAGCGGCAGGGTATTAAAATGCCCTTTATTAAAAAGGAAATAATGCCTGTGATGCCTTTTATAGAGGCACATAACTTTAAAGGAACATACTTCCAGCAATTAGCAGGGAGGACACTTTACCGAATTTCAAAATTAGGGTTAATAACCTCTGCAATGCTGGAAATCCCTGCGCTCGTCAGGTCAATTACCGAAACAGAGGGTTCTTTTATTGATAAGGCAAGGGCTTTTGGCAAGCAGTTAATAAAATCAACCGGAAATGTAGTGTTTATAACCGCCGGGGTTGCGATTGCAGGAGCTGTATTAGCTCCGAGCAGCCTGATTTTAGGGTTGGTCGGTATGGCAGCGGGCTCTGCTGTAGGCATAATGGCCGCTAATGCGTTAAATAAATATGTGGACAATACCTTCTCTTGATTCTTGCGCAAGTTTGGCATTTCTTTGCTTGTGGAGATTTGCCAGTTTTTTGAAGCTATTAACTGCCCAGTCTAAACCACCTCTTTGCTCTACCAATGTTGCAACTTCTTCCAGAATCCCGGGAACCGCCTCTCTATTTTTCCTTAATAAATCGGTAACTACATTTGAGTTAACAATGCCGATACTACTTGCTTCATGTTTTGGCAAAAGTCTTTCAAATTCACTAAAAACTTTCCGCGCTGCCGCACTAATAGGCTCAGTGCGTTTTCCAAACCTGACATTATTATATTGAACCTTGCCGTTATAAGTATTTAACCCTGTTAACATAGAGAATACCTCTAATTGCTTTGTCAATATTTTAAAGCCTGAACAGGTTAAAAATTTATACTTTACGGAAAAAATTTACAAATGTTAACGGTTTTATGCCGCACTGTAACAGTTCAGTCTCTCCCCCATTGAAAATTGCTTTTTACTTAAAGGTTATAAACTCCCGCGTCGGGCCTCGCCTTTCTTATAATGACAGCAGTGAAAAACCTGTTCATAATTTCATATTATGGAACTTTATGAACTGAGCATAACCTTTGAAAAGGAAATTTCCCCGCTGAGAGAGCGGGAAATAGAATCCGTAATGGCAATGAGCAACGGCTATATAGGCACAAGAAACAGCCTCGAGGAATACTACCCTGGCTGCGACCCCGCTTCTTTTATTGCAAACCTATATGTTAAAGCGCCCGGGGATGAGTTCAATTTCTTACCGAAAATCCCGGACTGGACAAGAATAAAAATATTTGTGGAAAATGAGCCCCTTAACCTGGCAGGCCGGGAAATCATCAAAAATTCAAGATATATTGACTTTACAACAGGAACGATTGAGCGCAACTGGCAGAGTAAGGATGAACAGGGCAGGATAACAACAGTAAAAATAATAAAATACATCTCGCTCGCAACAAAAAACGAGCTTGGAAAACTGCTCGTAATAACCCCGGAAAATTATACCGGCAACATAAGGGTAATAACCGGTATTGACTGTGATTCTGCGGATTTTGGGCATTTATTAAACATGAACAGAGAGTCTGACAGGTTTGCTTTTGTACAAATGAAAACAAAATACTCTGAGAGGGAACTTAAAATGTTCCATAAAAGCAGTTTAAACGGTAAACATAAGTATAATATTGAAAACTCATACAGCGGAAGTTTTGAGGAGTTTGAATGGCACTCTGAGCTTGGCAGGGAGTATAAAATAAAAAGTTTGTGCACCGTGAACCGCAGCCCTGAAACAAATTTTGACGAAAGCATGGCCAGGCACGCAACCAGGTGGAAGCAAAGATGGGATGACTCCGCTATATTAATTAAGGGCAATGTGTATGACCAGAAATTAGTTAATTTTGCGACTTATCACCTTATAAACGCCGGCGAATTCAGCGGCAATGACTGCTCAATCCCGGCAAGAAGCCTGTCCGGCGAGGCATATAAAGGCCATGTTTTCTGGGATACGGAAATGTATCTTTTACCCTTTTATATCCTGACAAACCCGGAGGTTGCGCGGGCTTTGTTAATGTACAGGTACAACACCCTGGACGGCGCCAGGCAAAATGCTATTAATGAGGGCTTTAAAGGTGCGTCTTATGCATGGGAGTCAACAGACACGGGCCTGGAAGAGGCCCCGGAAGCGGCAATACTACCGGACGGCCAGGTTATCCCAATCCTGTCCGGCATGCATGAAAACCATATTTCATCCGATATTGCCTATACAGTATGGAAATACTGGGAAATAACCGGGGATGACGATTTTTTGATGGACTACGGGGCGGAAATACTCTTTGAAACCGCAAGATACTGCGAATGCCTGCTTAAAAAAGGGAATGACGGCTTATACCATATAAATTCGGTTATCGGGCCGGATGAATACCACGAACTGGTTGATGATAACGCTTATACAAATTACCTGGTCAGGAATAATTTTGATGTTGCGGTTAAAGCAAAACAGAAGATGAATATTGAGGATGAGGAAACAAAACGCTGGAATCACTATAAAAACAATATTTATTCGGGCCTGAACCCAAAAACCGGCCTCTATGAGCAGTTTAAAGGTTTTTATAACCTTGAATACGTCAATTTAAAGGACTATGAACCGAGAACAGTACCTATGGACATAATCCTGGGGAGGGAAAAAACGCAAAAAACCCAGGTCATAAAGCAGGCGGATGTATTAATGTTTATGTTTCTTTTTGGGGAGCGGTTTTCAAGGGAAGAACTGGCTGTAAATTATGATTTTTACGAATTAAGATGCTCCCACGGCAGCTCCCTCAGCCCGTCAATCCATAGTATAACCGCTGCCAGGGCGGGCAAAACCCGTGAGGCGTACGAATATTTTTTGAAAAATGCCCGGATAGACATAGGCAATGAATTCGGCAATGCCTCTGGCGGTGTGCATATTGCCGCTATGGGCGGCACATGGATGGCTATAGTAATGGGTTTTGCGGGGTTATATTATGATGAAAACGGTTTCCGCTTTGACCCTCACCTGCCTGATGAATGGGACAGTATTGAGTTTTCTCTAAAATGGAAAGGAAAAAGAAAGGATATTTACATTGACAGAAAAGGTATTATTGCCTCTTGACGGCTCAGAGGCTTCATTAAAGGCTTTTATCCCGGCAAAAAGCATTGCCGGGCTGCTCGGATTGACATTATATATCCTGCATGTTTGTGATGAGGAGCTATCCCGGCGGGAGCTCGTTGAAAAATTATGCATAAAACCCGAAGAGCTTGAATGTTTTGTGATTTCCCGGCGCACAGGCTCCCCGGAAGCAGCTATACTTGAGGAGAGCAGGAACAGCAGCTATATTGTAATGGGTACGCATGGCAGCACGTGTGATGAGTCCCTGCGAATGGGCAGTACAACAGAAGAAGTAATAGAAAAGAGCCTTAAACCGGTTCTTTTAATAAAGCCTGATACCTGCCTGAACGTTGTAAACGGCCAGTGGATACCTCACAGGGCTCTTATACCCCTGAATGGAGCGCCAGGTTCGGCCCAGGCACTTGCCCCGGCAATGAGGATACTTGCGAAAACCGCTGCCCAAATAGAATTATTGCATATATTCCGGGAAAAAACCGAACCCATAGTTGAGGAGGGAAGCTTTAGCGCGCCTTATTATGAAGATTACCCGCAACACGAGTGGCCGTCCTGGTCAAAAGAGTTCATAAAGCGCTTTTGCCCTGTTATGGAAAACCGAAACAATATAAAAATGAGCGTTTCAACCTCCAGAGGCGACCCGGCAGAGCAAATAACGGCTTTTGCCGAAAAAAACTCCAATGATTTTATTGCGATTGCATGGCATGGCACTATGTCGCAGTTCCGGGCAATGACACTGAAAAAAGTGCTTTCTGACTCAAACTGCCCTATAATGTTGATAAGGATAAATTATGAAATGTAGCGTTTGCAACAGGATTTTACAGCAGGACGCAAGGTTTTGCGATTATTGCGGCACGCCTGTTCCCGAAACACGGGAGCAGGGCCTGGGTTTGAATAAGAAATTCCTTTTTATAAGCATACTGGCCTCTATCGGCATAACCCTCCCGGTAACGCTCGTTGCAATGGGGTATGGTTTGCCGTTGTTTTTCGGGGGTTTGTTCCTGCCGTTCTTTTTTGTGAGGAAGAGAAAATCAAAACCTTAACGCCAGGCCTGTTATACTAGAATGAGTGTATTGACATTGTCATAAAATATTGCTAAAATATTAAATAATAATAAGAAAGAACATACATGTTTAAAGTATATGAAATACATGAACTAACGGAATTAAAGTTCAAGTTTAAATTAGACCTTAACCCTGCAACTAATGAATACGCCCCCCATATTTTTATCCGGCATTTAATAGAGCCGGAAGAAGCCATTGCCGCATTTTTAAATATTTCATACAAAAGCTGGAATCAGGTGTATAAGAGATGGGAAGCATATTCAAAAACTGATGATTTGCATATATTCTATAACTTTATCAATAAAAAGACTGTAATGATAATAACAGCCTTTAGAGTCTAAGAGGTAATCTTATGAAAAAAATTAAAAAAACATACGCTATTAACGAAATAAAGCAAAATTCCAAATCAAAAATAATTGAAGACAGTTCTACTTATACAGATGAATTTGGCAATGTTCATGACATTGATGAGGATATAAGGCTGGCAGAAGAGCATGTTGCAAAAATGCAAATAAATGTAAATTTCCGTTGGAATCAGGCGGAAGTTGAAAGAGCAAAAAAAATAGCCGAAAAAAAAGGGCTAAAATATCAGACTTACATTAAATCCGTACTTAAGCAACAGATGGATCGGGATGAAAAGGAACTGGCCGGCTAATAATCCTTCCCCTTTTTACTATTTAAAGAAAGAAATAACGCAAGTTTGACACCTTAAAATTATAAAGCCCCTCTATGGAATGCTTTTAGCGATTTTTCCAAAACGTGGGGGCGAGGTTTATATTTTTTACGAAATTTTTGATAATTTTTTCGTATTTTCGTTAATTTTTGAACGATTTTCAAAATTTAATACCATGATAATACATCTTATTTGCTAAAAAGTCAATAAAAATACGGCAGACGTAACGCTATGTTTTTGAAATCCCCCGACGAAGAACACTGGGTTTCAGCGAGTTTTTTCGCTGAAACCCAGTGAAATGATTTTTACCCTGTCAAACTTCCG
>JANQGS010000053.1 GCA_028277195.1 Candidatus Gastranaerophilales bacterium | reverse complement strand
AAATCAGGCAGTACCGCGACAAGCAATTTCCCGCTGTTTTCCTCCCTGCGCGCAACCTCAAGCGCTGCATACATCGCAGCCCCGCAGGAAATGCCCGATAAAATACCCTCTTTAAGGGTTAATTGCCTTGCTGTTTCAATTGAGTGCTCGTCGCTTACCCGTATAATCTCATCAATGAGCTCTGTATTAAGTATATCAGGCACAAAACCCGCCCCGATACCCTGTATCTTGTGAGGGGAAGGGGCTCCGCCCGACAGTACGGGGCTGCTGTCCGGCTCCACGGCGATTATTTTTATGCCGGGCTTTCTCTGCTTTAATACCTGCCCGACGCCTGTAAGTGTCCCGCCCGTGCCTACCCCGAAAACAAGTATGTCAGCCTTGCCTTCGGTGTCATCCCATATTTCCTCGGCGGTTGTTTTCCTGTGTATTTCAGTGTTTGCGGGGTTAGAAAACTGCAAGGGCATATAGGAATCCTCTATTTCATCAAGCAGCTCCCTTGCCCTGTCAATTGCGCCTTTCATGCCTAGCTGGCCCGGGGTTAGCACCAGTTCAGACCCGTATGCCCGCAAGAGCATTCTTCTTTCCATGCTCATTGTATCAGGCATTGTCAGGATAAGCCTGTAGCCCTTTACCGCGCATACAAAAGCAAGCCCTATACCGGTATTGCCGCTGGTAGGCTCGATAATAACGGTCTTGCCCGGGGTTATCCTTCCTTCCCTCTCTCCCGCTTCTATCATGCTCAGGGATATTCTGTCTTTTACGGAATTTGCGGGGTTAAAGCTCTCCAGTTTTGCGGCTATTTTTGCATGGCAGCCTTCTGAAACCCTGTTTATGTACACTAAGGGCGTTTTGCCTATTAATTCGGTTATATCTTTTGCTATTTTCATTGACTTACTCCTTAATCTCCCTTAACAGCCCGGGGGCCAGCTCAAAGGCCTTTTTTAGAAAAAGCTCGGACTCTTCCTTTTTATTATTTTTATCAAAAATAACGGACATGTAATAGTAATAATATGGATTATTTTCATCTATGCTGTTTATATATTTCAGGTATTTGACCGCTGTGGGGTAATTTTGCCGCGCAAGCTCTATTTTTGCCAGGTCAAGCCATATTAATGACCACATCGGGTCAGCCGCGAGCGCTTTTTTGAACATTTTTTCGGCTTCATTTATTTTTTTGCGGTTTGCCAGGTTAATGCCTATATTATAAATTACGTCAGTGTTATTTTTGTCAATCTTAAGGATTTTTTTAAAATATTCATACGCGTTTTCGGCGTTGTTTAAGTATGACTCGAACCTGGCCATTGCCATGAGCGCCTCAACGTTTTGCGGGAACTTATCCAGTGCTTGCCGGTAGTATTTTCCCGCCAGGTCGTTCTGGCCGGTTATAAAATAAATGTTCCCGAGCCCCGTGAGCGAGTCCACCCTGTTCCCGTCAATGTTTAAGCCCTGCTTAAAGGCTTTTCTCGAGGGCTCATAATATCCCAGCTCATAATAAATTTTCCCTAAAAGCTCATAAACGTAGGCTTCCTTGCTTTTGTACGCCAGTTTGTTCAATATTTCCAGGGCAGCTTCGAGTTCCTCTTTTACTGTGTGGTAATATGCCTCATAATACTTGCCGGCAACCGGGTCTGTGCCGAACTCAAGGGTTTTTAGCCAGTACTCGTAAATTTTAAAATTCCTCAAAAACTCCCTGTTTGTTATATTTTCCTTTTCAGCTTGCCTTTTTAAGTTACCCAGTTCCATCTGGGCGGAGCGTATTTCGTTTTTAGCCGCAAGTATGTTTACCAGGTCAAGTTTGTAGTTTAAATTTTCGGGGTTAATTTTTATTGCGATATTTATCTCTTTTTCCGCCAGGTCGTATTTTTTAATTTTTTTATATGCTTTTGCCCGCAAATAGCGAAGATAATCGAAATTCCCGGCATTTTGGGTTATTTCCAGGACAGCTTCGGGCCTGTCCTCGTAATGCAGGATATAATAAGCCATAGATTGGACGTTCTCAATACTTTCCGGCACAAAATTCCCGGGTAAATAGAGTTTATAGAATTCATCGCTCATTTTGCCCCAGATTTCCTTTTCCTTTATTTCGCCCAGAACTTCCCCGGCAAAGTTTAAGTAAGCCATGCTTACTAATTTAAGGGCCAGTTGCATCCTCGCGTAATCATCGTCAGGGTCTATTTGCCCGTAATACTCTTTTAACCCGGCCAGCGCTTCCTTGTTATTGCCCTGTGTAAAGTTATAAAAAGCGGTTTTTAACGGGTCTGTTTCTATTTCTACCTTAGATATACTGATATTTTTGGTATTGGGGGAGTTTTCAGGGTTTATTTCCTTTAAGTTCACGTTTATTATGCCGGTTTTCACATCATCCCCGTGCGCAATGACAGGGAGGGCCAAAAAACAAAAAACAAAAACCGGGAAAATTTTTATAAAACTATTCATCTTTTTGGGGATAATAGATTTTTTCAAAAATTCTGACAAGGCGCTCTTCCCTCTTGTTTCGCTCATTTTCTTCTTTTAACAGGACGGTGTGAAAATCACTCAGGTTGTATTTTACAAGGACCCTTTGCTCGCTTTCTGATAGGGGTATTTGCTCGGGGAATAAAAGTATGCTTACGACTTTAAAGAGGCTCAGGCTGAAAAAGTGCTCAATTACCTTATTGTCAAAATGCACTCCCGCGTCCTTTTTCAGTATGTTCAACACGTTTACAAAAGGCATTCTTTCACGGTAATGGCGTTTTGAGGTAATGGCGTCAAACACATCGGAAACAGCCAGGATTCTTCCTCCCGGGCATATATTTTCTCCTTCCAACCCGCGAAAATAGCCTTTCCCGTTAACTTTTTCGTGGTGCGAAGCCGCAATTTCAGGCACATCCTTGAATTTCTCCTCAAAGAACATATTATTGAGTATTTCATAAGTAATGGTGGCATGGCCCTGTATATGCTTGTATTCTTCTTCCGTGAGCTTGCCCTGCTTGTACAGTACGCTGTCCCTGATGCCTATCTTGCCTATATCGTGGAGCAGCGCGGCATATTCAAGGGCTTCGAGCGCTTCTCCCTCAATGCCCATGCTCTCGGCAATCGTAATGCTGTATAGGGTAACCCTTTTTGAATGGCCTGCCGTAATCTTGTCCCTGGCATCAATAGAGGCTGCCAGTGTGTTAATGAAGCTGACAAAGGAGCATTTTTGTTCCTCATACATTATTTTCTGTTTTTTGAACAAACGGGCGTTCTCGAGCGCAATGCCGGTACTTGAGCCAATGGCAATGAGCAGGTCCTCATCCTCAGCGGAAAAATAATCGTTGCCGAATTTGTTCAAAACCTGGAAAACCCCTGTAATTTCGTGATTAAGGTTTCTCATGGGCATACAGAGTATTGTTTTTGTTTTATACCCTGTTTTTTTGTCTATTTCCTTGTTAAACCTGTAGTCGTTATAGGCGTCCCTGATATTTATGGTTTCCCCGGTCATTGCAACGTGGCCGGCGAGTCCTGTGTTTGCGGGGAATCTTATTTCCTGGCTTCCCATGCCCAGGGCAATTTTTGACCATAATTCATTTGTGTTCCTGTCAAGCATAAAAACAGTACACCTGTCGGCTGAGAGGGCTTTCTGGGTTTCCTTTGCGATTATGGCCAGGAGTTTATCAAGGTCGGTTTCGGCGGCAATGGAGCGGCCTATTCGCAACAGCGCGAGGAACGGGTCTTTATTACCCCTCGATGCTGAGGATAGGTCTCCCAGCGCGCTTATTGAGTCGAGTATTGCCTTGCCTTCAACGAACAGGTTGTCTTTTTTAACGGTTTTGTCTATAACATCCGACCATTCCTCCTCGTCAACCTCAAAGAGCAGGTCCTCAATCTTCTTGCTCAACAGGTAGAGATTATTCGCCCTGGCTATTACCATTGCTTCCTTGAGGTTTACCGAGGCCCTGGGGAAGTCGGAGCAGTTTTTATAAACCGCCCCGAGTCTGTAATAGCTTTTCGCTGCTTCAGCAAAACAGCGGGCTTCCGTAAACAATTCTACAGACTCGTAAAGACTGTCTATGGCATCCTTTATATGTTCTTCCCGCTCATAAATAAGCGCCATGAGCTGCTTTACAATGCCCTGGCCCCTCCGGGAGCCGAATTCGGCAAAAACGGGTTCGGCTTCTGTCCGCAATATTTGCCGCGCGGAAGTAAAATCCCCGCTTTTAATACGGATTCCGGCCAGAATACAGTATGAAAAGGCTGATACCAGTTTTAAACCGGGTTGCTTAGCCGTTTCTATGGACTTCAGGGCAAATCCCTCGGCTTTTTTATGCTCTCCCAGCTCAAAATGAACCTTTGCAATCTCCCCCCATACTCTTGAGGCGGAGTGGAAGTCCCTGAGGTTTTCTATTGTCTTAACCGCGTCCAGTAAATAGGTTTTAGCCTCATCATACCGGTCAACGGTTGAAAAATACCTGCCCAGGAGCAGTTCTGTTATTGAGGATTCCCTTGCATTCCCGATATTTTTTTTTATAAACAGCGATTGCTTCATACAATCCACGGAAATCTGGTAGTTATTCGCCCTCAGGTAAAATACGGCCAAATCATCGAGGATTCTGGCGTATTGAACGGTGTTTTCGCTTAGCAGGCCCTGGGCCTGTTTATAGTATTTAAGGGCATCGCTGTAGCGCTTTTCAAGGTAATATATTATGCCGTAGTAGTGCAGGATTTGCGCTTCTATTTCATTTTTGTCATCATGGCCAAGGTTTTCCAGCAGGTATTTTGCGTCATTTAACAGGGTAAGCGACCTTATCAGTCGGTCATTGCAGTTTTTATAATGCATAATCGCCAGTTCTGAGAGGCAGGTAGCGATTTTTTTTATATTTTTTGTTTCATTATAGATTTTTTGGGCATCCTCTATAAGTGAGATTGCTTTGTTGTAATCTTTTCTATACGCCTCAATAAGCCCGGCTTCAAACAGTTCCTGCGCTTTATCCTCAATATTTTCAAGTTGTTTCGACATAAATTTATTATATCTTAAGTTCTAATCCTTGTGAATGAAGAACAATACTGCTCACAAATTAAACTTCAGACATGTAAACCTCTCTCGAGCTGTATTGTTTCAGTGGTAATATCTGTTACCTCTGACGGGCCAAAATATTGAATAGGCCCGGGGTAGACATAGCAATCCTCCAGTGCCCAGGTTGCCCTGTTATCGCTGAACTTTTTAAAAGGTGCGCCATTGAGCTCAACGAGCGCTTTTTTAATTACCGGCTTCATTTTGCCGTGGCGTTTTTCCATATTCATCATTGAGGTAAGGGGAATGCCGCCTGCAACCCATTGTTCCGCGGGACGGGTGAGGTTTCTCACCGATGAAATAAACCCGCTCAACCCCGCCTGTATAAGCGCAAAAGCGTTATATCCCAGTGAGTAGCAGTAATCGGCATCAAAGTTTGAAGGCGCGGCGCATCTTCCCTCATAGCCGAAAAAGTGTGTCTGGGTGGAAAATTTAGCGCCTTTTAATTTTACTGCCAGCATTTCTGTGAGGAGTTTTTCCGTTTCAATTTTGGAAACCTGTACATTGCCGTGGGGGTCGCGGTCAAGAAGAAGCTGTAGCTGGATGTCCCTGGGCAGCGAATTGAATAAATCGCTGTCTTTGCCCTCCAGCAGGCCCTTTATGTAAGGTATTTCCTGCCCGGGCAAGGAGGCCAACTCGGTTTTAACCTCTTCCGTGGCGAGTTTGTCATTAAGGGTTGATATAAGGTGTTTCATTTCCGGGATAAACTCGATTAATCCCTCCGGTATCAGGGCAATACCGAAATTTTTACCTTTTTGTGCTCTTTTGGTGATAATATCCGCCATATAATCTATTATTTGTGCCAGTGACATATCCTTTTGGGCCACTTCCTCCGAAATAAGGGTTATATTTGGCCGGGTTTTTAGCGCGCATTCAAGGGCTATGTGCGACGCGCTTCTTCCCATTAATTTAATAAAGTGCCAGTATTTTTTAGCTGAATTCGCGTCCTTGAGGATGTTGCCTATGAGTTCTGAGTATACTTTTGTTGCGGTGTCAAACCCGAAAGAGGCTTCGATTTGCTCGTTTTTAAGGTCCCCGTCAATGGTTTTTGGCACGCCGATAACCTGGATACCAGCTTTATTTTCCAGGAAAAACTCGGCCAGCATTGCGGCGTTTGTATTGGAGTCATCCCCGCCGATTACCACGATTGCTGATACATTAAGGTTTTTACAGGTTTGCCGGGTTTTTTGGAATTGTTCCCTGGTTTCGAGTTTTGTCCTGCCCGAGCCTATTATGTCAAAACCTCCTGTATTGCGGAATTCATCCATATAATCCCCGGTTATTTCTATGTATTTGCCGTCAATAATGCCTGCCGGGCCGCCGAGGAATCCAAACAGTTTGTTTTCAGGGTTAGCTTCCTTTAGCGCGTCAAAAATACCTGCTATAACGTTATGTCCGCCGGGGGCCTGACCTCCTGAGAGTATTACGCCGACATTAAGTGTTTTTTGCTCGGTGTTTGCGCCATTTTGCCGGAAAGTAACCGCTTTTGAGCCGAACAGCCCGGGGAACATTGCTTTTATGTCGTCAGCGTCGCCTGCTGATGAGGTTGGTTCGCCTTCGGCTATATTCAGGTTTTTAATGCCCTGTTTAAGGGAATCGGGCAGTTTGGGGTTATAGTCATGCCTTGCTTTTTGCAGCGGGGAAGTTTGTTTTTGCACCTCTAAAGTATTGCTCATAGTAGTTATCTCCTCTTTTCGTATAAGTTATTTATACCATGAATAGTAACTCAGAGGTATCAGTTAATATTTTGATTTGTATTATTATAGTAGTGTTATGCAAAAATTTTCAATGACCGGAAACAAAACGTGAATCTGGAAAAATCAAAAAAATTATTTACAAAAGCCCAAAAATACATACCCGGTGGTGTAAACAGCCCTGTTCGAGCGTTCAGGGGTACGGGCATAACCCCGCCTTTCATTACCAGGGCCAATGGCAGCAGGGTTTATGATGAGGATGGCAATGAGTATATAGATTTTGTAAACTCATGGGGTCCTATGATACTCGGGCATAACCACCCAAAAATAAGAGAAGCCCTGAATAAACAGCTTGAACTCGGCACAAGCTACGGCGCGCCAACAGGGCTGGAAGTTGAAATGGCAAGGCTCATAACTGAAATTGTACCGTCTGTTGAGATGATAAGGATGGTAAACTCCGGTACAGAAGCCACAATGAGTGCATTGAGGCTGGCAAGGGCTTATACAAAAAGGGGGAAAATTGTTAAATTCGCCGGCAACTACCACGGCCACCACGTTATAGAAAATACCACAGTCGCTAATTATAATGATATTGAGGGAATAAAAAGCATTTTCCGGGAATCCGGGGAACAAATAGCAGCCGTAATAATTGAACCGGTTGCGGGGAATATGGGCGTAGTGCCTGCAAAACAGGCTTTTTTAGATAAATTAAGGGAAATAACCCAAAAATATGGCAGCCTGCTCATATTTGATGAGGTGATGACAGGCTTCAGGGTATCTTTAGGCGGGGCGCAAAGCCTGTATAATATAAAACCTGAGCTAACCTGCTTCGGAAAGATTATCGGAGGCGGTCTTCCTGTCGGGGCATACGGGGGAAAGCGCGAAATCATGGAAATGATTGCGCCCCTGGGTCCGGTTTACCAGGCCGGAACATTGTCAGGCAACCCGCTGGCAATGACAGCAGGTTTAACAGCCCTGAATATCCTGAAGCAAAACCCTGGCATATATTATCAACTTGAACAGAAGGCAAAAAGGTTACAGGAAGGTTTGGGGGCAAATATAAACAGGATTGGCTCAATGATGTCGGTATTTTTTAGCGATGAGCCTGTATTTGATTATGACAGCGCAAAAAAATGCAATACAAAAATGTATGCCGGATACTGCAAATCAATGCTCGAAAAAGGAATTTATCTCCCGCCTTCACAGTTTGAAGCATTTTTTATTTCTTATGCTCATACTGATGAGGATATTGATTTATTCATAAGGAACTGCCATGGATAAAAATAATCTTACAGCCAGTAAAGAAAACTATATTAAGGCAATTTATGAAATTGTTAATAAAAAACAGGCTGCCAGGGTAAAAGATATTTCCGGGTTTCTTGGAATAGGGGCTTCTTCAGTCACTGAAGCCCTGAGAAAATTATCGGATGAAGGATATGTAAACTATGAGCAGTATGGCGTGATTACCCTTACAAAGCAAGGAACAGATATAGCCAGGCAAATTGAAGAAAGAAATAAAGTTATACGTGATTTTTTATCTAATGTACTTTTAATAAAAGATGAGAACCTCGCTGAACATGCCAGGCAGATTGAACATGGAATTAAAGGGGATTTACTTGATAAACTGGTCAGTTTTTTCCAGTTCACACAAATCTGCCCGTGCAAAGAACCTAAATGGCTTCGAGGTTATAAAGCATACTCCTTAAATGGGAATAAAGTCAACGATAAGTGTTTTAAGTGTATATCTTACTGTAGAAAAAACAATTTAACCAAACCGTTTCCTGAAAATACGGGTGATTCATGTTGCAATTCCTGTGATTGATAAAATGTGGAGGTGAAAAGGGAATATTTTTAAACCCTACCTGAGTGATTTAACAGCCTCGGCAATGTTCTCGGCTTTATAGATATATGAGCCCGCAACAAGCACGTCAGCACCTGCTTCTTTTACGAGCTTTGCGGTTTCAGGGTTTATGCCGCCGTCGACCTGTATGTTTGCGGAAAAAAGCCTGTTTTCCCGCAGCATTTTCCTTATTTCCCTGATTTTAGAAAGCATGTCAACAATAAAAATCTGCCCGCCAAACCCCGGCTCAACCGTCATTACAAGTATTAAATCCAGATTGTTCAGGACGGGCCTGATTTTTTCGGCGGGGGTATCAGGTTTTATTGACAGGCCGGCTTTTTTGCCTCTTTTTTTTATCAGGTTTATCGTTTCCCGGAGGTTATCAGGGCAGGCTTCCTCGTGCACGGTTATGTAATCAGCCCCCGCATCCGCAAAATCATCTATATACCTGGCAGGGTTCATTATCATCAAGTGTACATCCAGCACCAGGCGTGTGATTTCTCTTATTGATTTTACAACAGGAGCGCCTATGGTTATGTTAGGGACAAACATACCGTCCATTACGTCTATATGTAGCCATTCAACCCCTGCTTTTTCAACCCTTTCAACGTCCCGGGCAAGGTTTGCAAAATCAGCGGATAAAATTGACGGGGCTATTTTTACTCTTTTCATTCTTCTTCTTTTTCCATTAAGCCAAGCGCCCTGAGGGCCATTTTCGCAGCGTCCTGTTGCGCGTCTTTTTTCGATTTTCCAATACCATAACCCAAAAGCTCGTCTTTTACAAAAACCTCAATGCCGAATGTCCTGTCATGGGGCGGCCCTTCTTCTTTCATTATCCTGTAATCAGGCAGCCCGGTATTATTTGCCTGGGTATATTCCTGGAGTATTGCCTTAAAGTTATATTTTTCGGCGGACAGGTCAATTTCCGTCACCTCAGGCTCAAGCAATGTTATTAAAAAGCCATACAGGCTGTCAATCCTTTCGTCCATGTAAAATGCCCCGAGAAACGCCTCAAAAGCACATGCCAGTGTGGAGCTGCGGTTTCTTCCCCCCATTTTTTCATCGTGAAAACCAGTGTTCAGGTATTTACCGAGGTTTATTTTTTTTGCTATTTTAGCCAGGACCCTGTCACTAACAAGAATTGAGCGGATTTTAGTCAGCTCGCCCTCGGGGTATTCGGGAAACCTGTCGTATAAGTACCTGCTGGCTATCAATTTAAGCACCGCATCGCCCAAAAATTCCAATCTTTCGTTGTTTACCAGGGAAGGGAGTTTATTCTCAAAAGTATATGAACTGTGCGTCAGGGCCATGTCAACAAACTCAAGGTTACTAACAGTTAAGTTTAACCCTGAGAGCAACTCGTTCAGTTCATTTGTTCTCTGTTCGGTAAGCATAAATAAAGTATACCACAGTCATTTTTCAGGGCAGATGCCGATATAAGCCTGTTAGAATATATTAAAAATTTATCCTACCCCACCACAAAAAACCTGAAATAATAAAAAGCCGCGACTCCCGTAAAAATATAACTGTCTGACCTGTCCAGCACCCCGCCATGCCCGGGCAGAACAGTTCCGGAATCCTTTATCCCCACATCCCGCTTAAGCATGGACTCGGAAAGGTCCCCGAGCTGGGCAAATATTGTAATAAGTAATCCCACCGCCACAGAATCAAATATACTTATGCCAATAAAATGCCCCGCTAAAGCTGAAACAAATACCCCGAGCAGAGTACCGCCTACAGAGCCTTCGATTGTTTTTTTAGGGCTGACCTCCGGCCAAAGAGGGGTTTTGCCGAAAAATTTCCCTGTATAATATGCCCCGATATCACATGCGGCAATTACCAGAAACAGCAAAAGCACATAACCCATACCTAAATTTCTTGTCATTACAATATGAATCGGGAACACACCACCGTAAATTACAGAAAACATTGACATTGAAACTTCATTAACAGCAGCCTGAGCTCCCCTGAAAAGCATTAGAAGGAACATCAAAATAGAAATCCCGGTAAAAACAGGAAATAACAGCTCATAAAGCCTGAATGAAGCCAACCCCAGAAGCACCAGGCTGGAAACCGCAATAAAATAAAAAGGCGGGTTCATACCCTTTGCCCTGGCTATATTAACAAGTTCCCCGGTCCCGACAAAAATAAGGGCCCCCATAAAAAGCGCTATAAATACCCCCCCGGCCGCAACGGACCCCAGGGCTATTATAAGCATAACTATAGCAACAATAACTCTTTTTGAGCTCATAATGACAGAATTTCTTTTTCCTTTTCGGCAATCAGGTTATCGATTTCCTTTATGTACTTATCAGTGAGTTTCTGGATTTCATCCTGCTGTTTTTTTACTTCATCCTCGGGGATACTCTCGGACTTTTCGGCTTTTTTCAGCGAATCTGTCATCTCGCGCCTGATGTTCCTGATTGCCACCTTTGAGTCCTCACCCTGTTTTTTAATATCCTTTACAAGCTCTTTTCTTCTTTCTTCGGTGGGCTGCGGAAAAACAAGCCTTATGTTCGCCCCGTCATTTCCCGGTGTAATCCCTATGTCAGATTTAAGGAGCGCTTTTTCGATATTGCCTATTGAGCCCTTGTCATAAGGCGTTATAACAAGTGTCTGGCCGTCCTGTACCGAAACATTCGATAATTGCCTCACAGGTGTCGGCACTCCGTAATAATCAACGCTTACCTTATCAAGGATTAGCGGGTTTGCCCTCCCTGTCCTGATATTAGCGAACTCTTTCTGTGTGCTTAACACAGATTTTTGCATTTTTTCCTCACCCTTGTCCATAATTTCTTTAACAGGCATGGTTTTTTTCTCCTCCTATAAGCGTACCTTCGGTTTCCCCTTTTAATATTTTCTCTATGCTGCGGTTATCGGCAAAATCAAACACAACAACCGGTATATTATTGTTTTTACATAAAGACACAGCGGCGGTATCAATAACTTTCAGGTCTTTTTTTATAATATCATCATAAGAAATATAATCAAATTTTTTGGCCCCGGGATGTTTTCTGGGGTCTTTGTCATAAACGCCGTTAATCTTGTTTTTCGCCATTAACATAACTTCCGCGTTTATCTCGGAAGCGCGCAGGGCAGCTGCGGTGTCAGTGGTGAAGAAGGGGTTGCCCGTGCCTCCGGCGAATATTACCACCCGGCCTTTTTCAAGGTGTCTTATTGCCCTGAGCCTTATGTACTGCTCGGCTACCTGGTCCATTTTTATTGCGTTCAAGACCCTTACCTGCACATCGTACTGCTTTATCACGCCCTGGAGCACAAGCGCGTTCATTGTGGTTGCGAGCATACCCACATAGTCAGCCGAAGCCTGGTCCATGCCCAGTTTGGCGCTGTTTTGCACTCCCCTGAAAATATTGCCCCCGCCTACCACAACAGCTATTTCCACGCCCATGTCGCACACGCTTTTAATTTGCTTTGCGACCCTGTTAATGGTTTGCGGGTCAATTCCAAACTCCTGCTCGCTCATCAATGCTTCACCGCTGATTTTCAGCAGCACTCGTTTATATCTGGGTTCAGCCATAAGTTATAATCCTTTTTACGGTTATTCTCTTTAATTATATTTTGAGCAAAGTATATAGGCAAATCAAACGGCAAATCGCCTCTTTTCCTCCTCCAGGGCCGCGTCAAGCCCGGAAACATCACTCGCGCCCGCCTGGGCAAAATTAGGCCGCCCTCCGCCCTTGCCACCGCATTTCCGGGCTATTTCATTTACGATTTGGCCCGCGTTCAGACCCTTTTTAACAAAATCATCCGAAATTTTACAAATAATGGAAATTCTTCCCTCTAAAACAGACGAAATTATTACTATGCCTGAGCCGAGTTTGCCTGATGTGTTTTCAACCATTTCCTTAAGGGCTTTTGGGGCAATCCCGTCAACTCTTGCCGCAAGCAGCTTACCGCCGTCTATGTCAACAGCCTGCTCAAACAACGCCCCGGCCCTGCTTCGGGCTATTTCAGCCTCAAGAGTACTAATTTTTTTCTGGTGTTGCGACAATTCCTCCCGTAATTTTTCAACTCTTGCGGGGGCTTCTTTTGGGGGAATTTTTAGCTGTTTGCTTATTTTTTCAAGGTTTTTCCGGTATTCATCCAGGTATTCAAGG
>JANQGS010000027.1 GCA_028277195.1 Candidatus Gastranaerophilales bacterium | reverse complement strand
TAGTATTTCGTGTGCAGGATAGGCGCAATAAAATCAAAAAAATATATTCACCCCTCAAAAGCCCTCTACCTTATGCGGTCTCAGCAAAAAGGGCATGATAATTCGGGTTTTGCAATGGTTATGCAGGATTTGGGCGGAATATTCAAGGACTACAAGGACCTCCCAATACTTTCAATGGCCTGCACAGAAGAGGGCATGAACATTGCCGACAATATTCTCTCCTCCGAGGGCTTTACACGGGTAATGCACTGGAGCCCGGAAACGCATCCTTCGCCGGAGTTGATTATAGAGACCATGCCACTGTACGTTTTTCTTGTTTTGCAGTACCCGAAAGCATACAGGTATGCTTCGCAGGAGGAAAAAGAAGACCTGCTGGTTAATACAAGGCTTAAAATACGAAAAGCCCTTGAAAAAGAGGACAGGGGTTATGTTTATTCTTTCTGGCCGGATGTGCTGACCCTGAAAGAAATCGGGGACCCCAGGGATATTGGCGCATATTTCGGCTTATGGGAGGAGAATGGCGACTTTACGGCAAAGGTCATAACCGCCCAGTGCCGCCAGAACACCAACTATGACATTGTCCGCTACGCAGCGCACCCGTTTTTCCTGCAGGGCTATACATCGCTTGCGAACGGTGAGAATACCTTTTATGAGAAGAACAGGCTGTTCCAGAAGAGCCTTCACAAAGGCTATATAGGGTTTGAGTCAGACTCGCAGTGCTTTTTATACACCCTGCATTACCTGAACAAGATGCTCAAATGGCCCTTAAGTTACTATAAGCACACTATTACGCCATTGCCCTATGCAAATATTATGCAAAGAGAGGACAGCGCAGTATTGTTGAAGATAAAGGAGTCGCTGGCCCACCTTGAAATCAACGGGCCAAACACTATTATAGGGGTACTGCCTGACGGTACGGTATTTACAGTGTGCGATTCCAAGAAATTACGGCCTGTAGTGGTTGGCGGCACTAATGAAACTATTGCCATCAGCTCTGAGGTTTGCGGGTTGAACGAGATACTCCCGGAGAGGAACTGGCAGGACGATATTTATCCGCATGAAAGGCAAACTGTGGTTATAAACAACGATTTAAGGGTTGAGCAATGGCAGCAGTAGGGGCTGGCCAATGTTGGTTATGTGCTGTAAGGTTTAGATAACCTGCTTTATGAGGTTCATCTTTTTACTTCAACATCTATAGTGGTTCCATTTTTCAAAGTTATCGCTCCTTTATAGGGCTTAGTTCCCCAAAGTGCGTGTAAATTTGCAACTTCTGCAAGTGCAGAGCCATCTGGAAAATTAGCCCCTTTAGTTTTTTTTAAATCTGTCTTTATCCTTCTGCTTGCTTTTAACACTGCGCTTGTATCATTATTAAAATATTGATTTACTATCCTCCCAGACTCCCGAAAGTAGGCCATAAAAAAGTTTATATCTTTAATCCTTTTTAAAGCATCCCAGATGGTGACTTTAACTCTATAGTCGCCATTGAATTCAAATAAATTTCTGGGCCTAACAACTCTAATTCCCTCAATTTCACGAACTCTTCTAAAATTTACTCCAAAACCAACATTATCATTTGATTGAATTGACCCAAGCATTTTACTTTCCTTTCTTTGAACTTTGTTAAATCTTTCAAATAAATGTCCCTAAAAAATAAAATTTGACAAAAAATTTAAGACATCTTTACAAACCGCAACAAATAAAAACGAAAAATTTTTCAAAATTTTTTATGATATTATAAACATACCGTTTTTTTTAAAGGGTTGAGCAATGGCAGCAGTAAAAACCGGATGAAACCTTATTATTCCACCCTATAGACCTTAGCGGTTTTTTTTTGCTTGAACAAACAACGAAAAAAGTTATTAAAAATTCCTTTTTTGGCCTGTTTTCTATAATCATAATTAATGAAGCCCAGACTCAATAAATGAAATTTAGTGTCCTTATTTGAAATATCATCCAGCCACTTTGCCGGCCAGGCCAGTATTGCGGGGATTTGCGGGGATGCCAGTACGGAGATAGAAGCGCCATATAATGATGAGCGCAATATCATTTCTCCAAAATGCTCCGGGGTAAGGGCATCTGTTTGTATATTTATGAATATAACTTTTTCTGAGATTGCTTCTTTGGCTTTTAGCCCGCCGAGGCACTTTGTTAGTGTGTTCTCCTCAATCTTATAGCCTATGCTTTTCTCCAGAAGGAGAGTATTATTTTGCAGCCAGTAGCATATATATTCATGCAGGTCGGACATTTGTAAACCTTTCGCAAGCTATGGAGTCTTTATAAATTACATGTATATCAAAAGGCCTTCATAAAGTCAAAATTAAAAATATAAACGTATAATTCAACTATATGTTTGATGTAAATAGAAAATTGACCATACGGGAAAAAGTAAAAATACTTCTTCTCTCAAGAGGTATTTCAATGCGCAAACTTGTTAAGCAAATTAACGAGAAGAAAGGCGTTGACCACCGTCATACAAACCTCTCCAGAAAATTGGTAAAAAATACAATTAGGTATGCGGAAGTAGAGGAAATTGCCGAACTTTTGGACTATGAAATTGTTTTCAAAGACAAAAGAAAAAAGTAATACTACAATTAGTTGAGCAGATTGCCGATATCCTGCTGTAACTGCTTCTTTGGCTTTTAGCCTACCGGAGCATTTTTTCAGGGAGTTTTTCTCGAATTTATAGCCTATGCTTTTCTCCAGAAGGAGAGTATTATTTTGCAGCCAGTAGCATATATATTCATGCAGGTCGGACAATTTACTTTTCCTTTTTACAAAAATTTATTTTAGTCCTATATACAATAGACTAATCTATTTCATAT
>JANQGS010000024.1 GCA_028277195.1 Candidatus Gastranaerophilales bacterium | reverse complement strand
CCTCCTGCGTCATAAAATCCGCTATTTCGTACAAGTCCTTCCTGTTCCTTAAGGCGGGCAAAGGCTTAAGCAGCGCCCCTTGCAGCCGGGTCACATCTTTTCTTGAGGGCAAGACCGACGCCAGTTCGGAAAATTTTAACTGGTTTTCAGTGTTTGTCAGAAAAAGGGCAAAATTTAACGCCTCCAGCGGATAGCGGCTTTTTTTCGGGATTACGAAATTCATAACAGAAAAGCCTGCTTTGCCGTTAGACCCTGTTAATTGCCTGGAAATGCCGATATTGCCGTATATTTGCGGGGCATTTTCCTTAATAATATTGAGGAAGTTCTCTCCCGCGTTAATAAATGCGGTTTCTCCCGCCATGAACTTTTCCAGAGATTCCCTGTGACCCTCGGTTATAGACTCCCCGGGGATAAACCCGTTATCATACATATATTTCCAAAAATACAGCACTTCTTCGGCTTTTTTAGTGTTAAATAAGGCTCGAGTCCTGTCTTTGCTAACAATGGGGATGTCGTATTTGCTGAATATTTTCAGCATCATGCCATTTTCGGTTAAAGTCGGCATTAATACGTATTTATCAATCTTTTTTGCTATGTCAGGCAGGTCCTCATATGTTTTTGGGGGTTCTCCATCCCATATTTCCCTGTTATAAATAGTGACTGCTGAGGTAATATACCAGGGAATGCCGAATATAGAGCTGTTTATGCTCGATGCCAGCCAGGCAGGCTCAAGATAATCCCCATATTCACCGGGAGGTAAAAGTCCTGACAGCTCTAGCAATGAACCTTTTGACGCCAGGGTGCCCGAAAAATCCGGGTTCATGTTGATTAAATCCGGTGGATTACCGCTTAAAACGGCTGCTAAAGCCCGTTTTTCCGCTTCAGGAAACGGCACGTCAACCCATTTTACGGCTATATCAGGATTTTTTCTTTCATATTCGGCTATAACGCTGTTCATATAGCCGGAAAAGTTTGACAGCTGAATTGTCCATACCTCAATTTCCTTTTTCCCGCCCGGGGCTGGTTTATTAACGCAACCTGGCAGTCCAAGGACAAGAATAATCAATAATAAAAAGGTTTTTCCCAAGTACTTTTTCATGCCGGTTTTTTATAAAATGCCGTTAATTTTAAGTTGATTTTCCGCCAATTTCAGGCAGTTAACCGCTAATTCCACAACCCCGCGCTCTCCAAGTTCATTAATACTGGTGTTTAAAGAGTCCTGGCTTACCTGCTCCGGGTAGTAGCGGACGCCGCCCAATTTAAGCGAGCCTGTTTCTATTTCCCCGCTTACCTGCATAACCCTTACAAACGGGCATAAATCAACTATATCACCGATTTGGACTATACCTTTGCTGCCGACCACCTGGTTATCCCGGTTCGGGTAGTCCATCGCAATAATTACGTCAATCTCCTTTAAGTGCCTCAAAATATAAGACTGGTCAAAAGGCAGGCCTGTGTTACAGACGTATACCACTGCCCCGATTGATTTTAGCAATCCGAGTGTAGTGTTTAAGAAGTTCCCATGGCCTACCAGCAACATTTTTGACCTGAAAACATCTATGCCAAGACGGTAGCAGCGTTTCAGGACAATGTGGGAAATGTGCTGGTACATGTCAAACCTCTGGTCTTCAGGGTTGTGGGCTACTACGGGAATTCTTTTTTCCTTAATAGCCGTCAGCTCAGGGTCTTGCGGGTTTAAAAAATCCATATTCCCGGGGAAAATGCTTATAACAAAATCCCTGACAGGCAGGCAATTGGCTTTTTCCCCTTTCAGGGAAATATCCCGGTTTTTCAGCATTATATTGAGGTTTGGCAGTATTTCAAAGGGCAGGCTGCCAACCATATTAATATCAAAGCCAAACTCGCCGGGTACTGCGTTATGTTTTTCATTAATATTAATTTTCGGGTTAAACGCATAAATATTATTTGCGCATGCCATTCCCGCAATTGCCCCTAGCAGAAGGGGTTCATGCTCCATAACCGGGACAAGCACGTTATAGCCTTCTAAATTCAGCTTATACCTGTCTATGTAGTGTGTTATCAGCTCTTTGTACTTTTTATTCCTAAGCATTTTTACTCCTCTTTACGTAATAAATTTTAACACTATTTCTGAAAATATGAATTTTGTAAAGAAGTTTCAAAATATATGTTAAAATATATTTCAGATAGCCTTTTAAGTTTGAAATACATTCTCCACGCTCATTTTACAGGGCTTTATGCCCAATTAAAACTGAAACATCTCTGCATTAATGTTAAGAAACTTGCTTCCGGAATAATTCTTAATTATCATAACCATATCAGAGTAAATGAGTGAGGGAGTAAATGAGAACAAATACTTCAAGAAAAATTAATATATCAAATGAAAGGGTATTAGCCTTGGATGAACTTTTGCCTAAAAAATCCAACCAATACGATTCTTCACCCGGTGTATATGTGAGGTCAGACAAAGAAAGAGAGCTTGATGTCCTATGGCAGGGCTACAGGGTCAACTCAAAAGATGAGAAAGCGCCTTTTGTTTATCTTTGCACAGGGTTTTTCGCCGGTATAGCCAGCATGCTTATAATGACGGCTATTTTAAATTTTGGAAACCCCTCAAGTGATAACCTTGCTGAGCTGAAAATGTGGCAGCAGGCCAATACACAGCCTGCCCCGGTAGTAAGCGTTACGCCTTCTTCGGGTGTTTCAGAACCTGCAGTCCCGGCAACTGCCGAATACAGGGTTAAAAGCGGTGATACACTGGAAAGGATAGCTTACAGGTTTTACGGAAGCGGAAGCCCCTCTAAAATAGACAAAATCCAGGTCGCCAATAATTTAAGAAGCCCTCATAATATAAGGGCCGGGCAAAAACTGGTTATTCCCATAGAGGACTAAGTTTTAATTGCCACTTGAAATTAATCCCTTCTGCATGTAATATGTTGTAATCAGTTATGCGGGAATAGTTCAGTGGTAGAACGCCTCCTTGCCAAGGAGGAGGTCGCGAGTTCGAGCCTCGTTTCCCGCTTTTTTTGTTAAGTAGTGCATAGTTAAATTAATTTTGTCACCCCGTGCTTGACGCGGGGTGACAGGTAAAAATTTTTTATTCAAGCCTTAATCGAAAAACGTGGCCTTCCTCTGCTCACTTGGCCATGGCAACAATTTTTTTAAACGCTTCCGGGTCTTTTATTGCGATATCTGAGAGCATTTTCCTGTTAATAATGATATTTGCGTCTTTAAGCCCTTTCATAAACACGCTGTAGCTCAAGCCATGCTCCCTTGCTGCTGCGTTGATTCTTGAAATCCAGAGACGCCTGAAAAACCTCTTAATGTTCCTGCGGTCACGGTACTGGTATTGCAACATTTTCATTACAGCCTGGTTTGCAACTTTAAACAGCCTGCTTCTTGCTCCTTTAAACCCTTTTGCCAGTTTAAGAATTCTTTTATGTCTTTTGCGGAGGACATTTCCCCGCTTAACTCTTGCCATGATTGATTACTCCTTTATTTAACGTGAATATTTTAAGTAGGGCAACTCTCTTCTTATTTGCTCAATATTTCCCTCAAATACTGTGAGCATTTTTCCCAGACGGTTTTTTCTTTTCATTGTTTTATGCCCGAGGAGGTGTTTTTTTCCTGCCTGCCTGCGCATAATCTTGCCGGACGCGGTCACTTTATATCTTTTTGCCCCTGCTTTATGGGTTTTCATTTTAGGCATGGTAATTTCTCCAGTTTATTCTTTACAAGTAATTACATATGGTAATACAAAGGTTTTTAAAAAATCAAGGCATTTATAATTTACGCATGGTAGGGGAAAATTAGTTTATTTTAAATCAACGGGAAAAGAAGGGCGGCCCCGCCTCCGCGCGGCTTTACCCTCGTTTTTACATTGTAAAATTTTTCTAAGTAATTTACGTTGAGCCGGCCTACTCAATCCCGGGATAATAATTAATCACAATAGATTCCACCCTGGGTACGGTCAGGCCGTTGGAGCTGTAAAGGTCAGCAGCAAAATCCAGAGAGGTTTCCCCTTCCCCCATTACATAATTGCTTAGCCCGGTTTCTATCTCACTGGTAGTGTTTCCTTCGGCCTGTATGTCGTAGGCGGAAAGGTCAGTGGTTGCGTTTTCCCATTCCTGGCTGGAGTTATTCCATTTTTTCCATTGCTTTGAAACATCAGAGTAAGGCTTCCCGTCGAACGATACCAGCCAGCGAATTTGGGATGTGCCGCTGACACTGCTGAGGTTATCAGTGCTGCGGATACAGCGGACATGGGAAGTGGGACTGTTTTTATCAGTATCATAAGACTCACTGCCTCCGGACAAGCTTCTTTCCCGGACCCGAGTAGAACTGTATTCCGTAGATGACCAGTAATCCTGGCCGTCAATGTCGCTGTAATTAAAATTACCTGTTCCACTGTTGTTATACATAAGGGTTAATTCATCCCTGGCCGGTAAATACCAGTCATCATATCCAAAATGAGCTGAATTAGCACATAGCATACCGGCCTCAGAAGCGCCAACAAGCCCGGAATTCACTATATCAGCGGTATTTTGCCAGCCGTCAGTACTGCTGTTCGCTCCTGTAATATCAGTGCCATGAGCGCCCCAGGAAGTAAGGCCGTTAACCATGTCTGCCGGGTAAACAAATACATACCTGCTCCCGTTCATGCCTGTATAAATAGTTCCATCAAGACAGGTAGTGCCAATGCCGTCATTCACGCAGTCCTGTAAATAGTCTGAACTGGACGCGCTTTCTGTAATAGTTACTGAGGTGATAATGTCTATATCCTGCAAGTTATTAAAACTGGTTGTGGTTATATAGTAGGAATAAGGCGGGGCATCAACACTATTACTGCTCTCGCTCCTCACGCAGCGCACTGACAGAGCCCAGTCTGTAGCTTTGGAATTGTCATGGTCCAAAGACCCCCCGCTGAGCCAGGCATTCCCATAGGTAGAGTTGACTTTATCAGATGCCCAGAGACATTCCGGGCAACAGTTACTGTACGCATTATTACAGCCGGAGTAAGAACCGCAAAGAGGCGAGCCGCTGCTTCCGTCGCAAAGGTCAAGGGCTGTGATTTCTTCGTTTGTTTTAAGCAAACTATTGCTACCATAAGTTTGCCGCAGTCTTTTTAACTCATCATCGTTGGGCAGCCTCCATCCTCTTGTATAATTTCCGCATCCATAAGCAGTGCCGCACCCTGTGCCGTAATTTACTCCCAGATTTAGCTCATCGCAGGCTTCTACGGCTTTATCATGCGTACAAAGAAATTTATCGGTTTCATTTGTAGAGTTCCCTGCTATATCGCCTAAATCATTACCGCATCCTGTGCCGCTGCACGAGCCGGAGTCTTTCCCGTACCAGCAACCGCTTGCAGGACTGCCCCCGGGGTTTACTTCATTAGCAACAGGGTTAATCGCAACATTGCAGCTTGTTGCCTTTAAATCATAAGGTAATCCTGTAACCGAAGCAGGTATAGTTATAACAGTAGGGCTCTGGCAGATTTCATAGGAATGGGCGTTATCCGGGTCAGGTGGACTGGTGCTGCCTTCTAGTGTGCAAAGTATAAAATAATATGATATAATAATTTCAAGTATAAAACTTGGGAGTTATTGTAAATGGGGAGGAAAGCGTTAAGAATTAAATTCA
>JANQGS010000263.1 GCA_028277195.1 Candidatus Gastranaerophilales bacterium | reverse complement strand
ATGGCTTCAGCCGCTTCCGAGAGTTCGTAATTGTTGAATTTTTCTATAACCCTGTTTTTTATGCTTTCAGCAGGTTCTGCCAGCTCATTATCCATGGCTTCAGGAATTATACACCCGTCAAAATACTTAACAAGCATACTTAAAGAGCGGTTTAAAAGGTTGCCGAGGTTATTTGCCAAATCAGCATTAACTTTTGTTTTGAATTCTTCGTCACTATAGTTTCCATCCTTGCCGAATGAGGTTGTTGTCATTAAAAAATACCTTAAAGCGTCGGGATTTTCAAGCTCATATGCGTCCAAAAGCGCCTTAGGGGCAATAACATTGCCCAAAGACTTGCTCATTTTTGACTGGTCAACCGTTATCCAGCCATGCGCAAATACGGTAGAGGGCAGTTCAATATCCATTGCCAGTAATACAGACGGCCAGTAGATTGCGTGGAATTTAAGTATGTCTTTGCCTATCATATGTACATCTGCGGGCCATAATTTTTTAAACAATTCCTCATTGTTTAAGTACCCTGCCCCGGTTAAATAATTGGACAGGGCATCTATCCACACGTAAACAATCTGGCTGTCATCCCCCGGAACAGGGATTCCCCAGTTAACAGCTTCTTTTGAACGGGAAACACTGATGTCTTCCACATTCTTAAGCTGGTTTAACACTTCATTAGTCCGGTATTCAGGCAGTATAAACCCGGGATTGTTTATTATATGGTCTTTTAGCCTGTCTTTATATTTTGAGAGTTTAAAAAAGTAGTTTTCTTCCCTGATTTCCTGGGGTTTTGTCCTATGATCAGGGCATAATCCTTTTTCGTCAAGCTCTCTTGGGTTAAGAAAACACTCACAACCTGTACAGTAAAGCCCGGTATATGATGCTTTATATATATCGCCTTTATCCATAAGGGTTTTAAATATATGGCGGACTACTTTTTCGTGCCCTGTTTCAGTTGTTCTTATGAACCTGTCATACCTGACATCCAGCAGAGCCCATGCTTCTTTAAAGTTCTCTGCTATATCATTGCAGAAATCCTGTGGTGTAATACCTTTTTCTCCTGCAGTTTTTTGTATTTTTATGCCATGCTCATCAGTTCCTGTTAGGAAAAACACATCAATTCCCCTTTGCCTGTAGTGTCTTGCAATAACATCCGTGGCGATTTTTTCATAGGCATGGCCTATGTGCGGGGGAGCGTTAACGTAGTCTATAGCGGTTGTTATGTAAAATTTATTCATATGGGTCAGACCTGGTATATTCTTATTTTTTTAATTTTATCCGGGACTTTTTTTTCCCTTTGATATAATATTATAAGACATAAAAATAAAGTGAGGTTTATAAATGATAAATTCCGCTGTAATAGTAGGCAGGGCAGGACAGGACCCTGAAATGAAATACTTTGAGTCAGGAAAGGTAAAGACGACCTTTTCCATAGCAGTTGACCGCCGGAGCAAAAATAAGGAAACAGACTGGTTTAGAGTAGAGCTCTGGGACAGAAGCGCGGAAATAGCAGGTGAATACCTGAAAAAAGGAAGGCTTGTGGCTGTGGAAGGCAGGCTGGATATAAATAAATGGACAGACGCAAACGGAGAAAAGCGGGAAATGTTCCTGGTTAAGGGCACGGACCTGCGCCTTCTCGGCGGCAAAAGCGACCAGCCTGCGGAGTAATTACCAGGGAGTAGCAGGATTTGACTTTAAAAAGTAATATTATAGGCATAATTGCCGACGACCTGACCGGGGCAAATGATACGTCCCTGCAATTCCATTTAAAGGGATGCAATACCCAGATATTGCTTGACTATTCAGCCCCGCCTCTTGGCAAGGCCAATACCCAGGCATGGGCCATAAGCACCGAAACAAGGAACAAGCCGACTGAACAAGGCATTGAGGCAGTTAAAAAGGCCGCTAAAGCCATTATAGAAAGTCTTAACGTTGAGTATATCTATAAAAAAATTGACTCAACCCTGAGGGGCAACATTGCTGCCGAGGCCCTTGCTGTAAAGGAAGTTATGGGGGCTGACGCGGTTGTTGTAGTACCTGCATTCCCCGCAGAGGGCAGGACAACTGTCGGGGGATACCACCTTTTAAAGGGCATGCCGCTTGAGAGGACCGAGGTTGCAAGAGACCCGGTTTTCCCGGTTTACCAGTCTCATATTCCCACACTGCTTCAACAGCAGGTCGATAATCCCGAGATAGTTGCACATATACCGCTTATTACGGTTATGAAGGGAGCGGGTCCTATATTGATTGAACTCCAGAAGCTCGTCAGGGAAAACAAAAAATTAATAGTTATTGATGCGGTCACTACTACCGATATGGAGCAGATTGCACTGGCTACGGAAAAATGCAGTTATAAAATTCTTCCCTGCGGCGCAGCAGGGCTTGCACAGGTTTTAACCGGATGCTGGCTGCCTGATACAAAATACCAGCATATTTCAAAGGTTATACCTGATTTGCCTGTATTAATAGTTTCCGGGAGCAAAACGCCATTATCCGGAACCCAGCTTAAAAAATTGGGCGAGTTTGATGAATTTGATTCGTATATTGTTGAGCTTACCCCGAAAGAGATTGTTAATGAGCCGGACGACATTATGATAGAGAGGATAAAAGAGCATCTTAATACAGAAAGGGTTGTTGCCCTGGACTATCCGGGATATGAAGATGACCCGGATAATACCCCGGCGGTATTGATGGATTATCTTGCCTCTTTATGCGGGAAAATAGTTAAAAAAGACGACCTTATATTTGTAACGGTTGGCGGGGAAACCTCTTACAGGTGTTGCAGCGCCATAGGCAGCACTCACCTCCAGCTTATTGACGAGATAGAGCCTACCATTCCGGTTTGCCTTGACCATGAGGCCCGCTGGATAGTAACAAAATCAGGCAATTTCGGCACACCCAATACCCTGGTTAACATTGTAAAATATTTTCGCCAGCACCAGGAGGCAAAGAATGTATAAAACGCTAAATTTACTTAATGCAGAAATAGAAGAGCGTTATTCTGATAAGGGCAAAATTATTTTTTATAACGGAAATGCGCTGGATTTATTAGAGTCTGTCCCTGAGAATAAAATAAAACTAATAATAACCTCGCCTCCTTATAACATTGGAAAAGAATATGAAACAAAAATATCAATAGAGGAGTATCTTAAAACACAGGAAAAAATAATATCGGAATTAATTCGGACATTATCGGATAACGGCAGCATTTGCTGGCAAGTCGGAAATTACGTTAAAAACGGAGAGGTTTTTCCCCTGGATATTTATTATTACCGAATTTTTAAAAAATACGGGCTCTACCTGAGAAATCGCATAATCTGGCACTTTGGTCATGGTTTGCATGCAAGTAAAAGATTTTCCGGCAGATATGAAACATTACTTTGGTTTACTAAATCAAAAGATTACACATTTAACCTTGATTCTGTTCGTGTTCCTTCAAAATACCCCGGCAAGCGTTACTTTAAAGGAGAAAAAGCCGGACAGCCATCCTGTAACCCTTTAGGGAAAAACCCTTCTGATATATGGGAATTTGTAGCCAAAGAATGGGATAAGCAATTATGGGATATCCCCAATGTAAAATCAAATCACCCTGAAAAAACCATACATCCCTGCCAGTTCCCCATTGAGCTGGTAGAAAGGTGTGTTCTGGCATTAACTGAGGAAAATGATTTTGTTTTAGACCCCTATGCCGGTGTTGCTTCAACATTAATAGCCGCGTTAAGGCAAAACAGAAAAGCTATTGGCGCGGAAAAAGAAACGGAATACTATGAAGCAGGAAAAAATCGAATAAATGATTTTTATAACGGTAAATTAAATATCCGGCCACTGGGAAAAGAAGTCCACAAACCAACAGGAAGGGAAAAAATTACTAAAATACCTGAAGAGTGGAAATTGAAAAAGGTTTTGTAATAATGATTATAGCCGGTATTTATTCATTCAACGGGGGAGAAAAGACTGTGAGGGATAACTATCCTGGTTTGTATAGAGAAATTGAGGCTATTATCTCAAAAATTGACGCTAATTTTTATAAAACAAAAACAAGCAGGGAAAAAAATATGAATGGACGTGTACTATACAGCCCAAAAGAGCTTAATAGCTCTTTTAAAAAAGAATTTTATTCATTTGGGTGGAGTTCATATAAACATAATTGCGATTATTCGACTCAATATTACACGGAAAATTATATTTTAAAATCAGAAAAAAAATATAAACCTTATAGAGAGATGGACTTTGTGAAAAATAAATTAGGCGTTGAAGTCCAGTTTGGTAAGTATTCATTTATGGTTTACAATGTATGTGCGAAAATGACTATTTTTAAAAAATTAGGAGTCATAAATGCAGGTGTAGAAATAGTTCCCGTAAAACAGCTTGCGGATGAAATGTCAACAGGAGTTTCATACTTTGAACAGTTTGTATGGGATTTAGAACACAGAGGTGTATCAAATATTGATGTTCCTGTTTTGATATTAGGAATTGACGCGTAAAAACAAATGAACAGCACTAAAAAAATTTTGGTAACACTAGGTGATACAGGCGGAATAGGCCCGGAAATAGCCATAAAGGCCCTTAATTCCTTTAACCCGGGAGATATTGCGCTGGTCGGGAACGGTGAAGTTCTCTACAAGACCGCCTCTGAGCTTAATTTAGCCGTTCCCGGAAATATTGAAATTATAGACATTCCCTTTGACCCAAAAAAAATGATAAAAGGTGAACCCACACCTGAGAGCGGCAGGCACTCCATGCTCTCCCTGATAAAATGCTGTGAACTCGCAAAAACAGGCTCAGCAAGAGCCATAGTCACCGCTCCCATATCAAAAAAATCAATAAACATGGCAGGCTATAATTTTCCCGGGCAAACGGAAATTTTAAGAAAATACCTGAAAGAAAACAGAATAAAGAGAACCCTGGCAAAATTCATGCACTCAAGCAGGA
Organism: Candidatus Gastranaerophilales bacterium; assembly: GCA_028277195.1. Taxonomy (GTDB): domain Bacteria; phylum Cyanobacteriota; class Vampirovibrionia; order Gastranaerophilales; family UBA9971; genus JANQGS01. The sequence goes on along the minus strand of JANQGS010000263.1, from coordinate 15,330 downwards.
ATACTGACCCGGAAATGCTGTTTGTTTCAGGCAATTTGCGGGTAATGCTGCTAACCCGGCACGTAAAACTTGCCGATGTGCCGGGCATTCTTAAGACCGAGAAAATTTTAAGCTCAATAATGGCCCTGAATAATTCGCTGAAAAACGATTTCAACATAAAAAGCCCTAAAATAGCCCTGTGCGCCCTAAACCCGCATGCCGGGGAAGACGGTATTTTCGGCATGGAGGAGGAATATTTATTCATGCCTGCGGTCAGTCATTTGCGGAAAAAGCATTCAGTTGATATAGAGGGTCCTTTCCCGGCTGATACTCTATGGGCAAAAGCGGCCAAAACTTTTCTCAACAGGGAAAAAATGCCTTATGATGCCTATGTTGCAAGCTATCATGACCAGGGGCTTATTCCCGTTAAAATGCTGGCTATGGAAACAGCCGTAAATACAACCATAAACCTCCCCGTTATAAGGACATCTCCCTCACATGGCACTGCTTATGATATTGCAGGCAGGAATGTTGCGGACTACCGGAGCATGGTTGAGGCCGTAAAGCTGGCTGATTGTATTAGCTCGGTCAGGGTTTATTGACATACACCACCTCTCATGCCATATTTAAAACCGTTAAATCAGGTATGGAGGTATACTGCTCCCAAATTCAAACTCATTCATGTATATAACAGGTTAGATATCCTCATCGCCCTTATCAATATTTAACTCAAAATGGTCTTTAAAACCGGTTTTGCCGCGAGTTTCAATTTTTTCAAAAATATAAGCTGTTACCAGGGCGGAAAAAGCATTGAAAAGCGCGCTCAATAAAGCTGTTGAAAATACCAGCATCAAAATCGCGAGTATATCATAATTTTTCAAGGAAAAATATCCGCCCAATAAGAAAGCTAAAGGGAGATAAATGACCGAAGCCCCTACAAGAGAGGCAAATCCCGCTATTGTACCTATAAAACACCCGTCATAAACAGAAAGAACACCAACGGCATTAATTTTTTTCAGGATAATAACAGCAAATATCCCGCTCAGTATAAACATAAGGAAAAAAATGAACGGGGCAATAAACGGCATCAGGAGTAAAATCCCGAAAATTACTCCTGATAATGCCCCTAAAAAGGCTGAAGGTATAATAAACCTCTCCATTTATACCTTACTTTTTCATTTCTTTCATTACTTCATCAGCAAAATTTTCCTGCCTTTTTTCAAGCCCCTCGCCAAGTACAAACCTGGTAAACCTCCTGATGGTTATTTTTTCGCCGATTTTGGCAATTTTTTGCTTTATAAGCTCTTCAATTGTTACAGCAGGCTCTTTAACAAAATTTTGCTCGAGCAGGACCTTCTCGCCCAGCATTTTATCCACCCTGCCCTGCACAATTTTTTCCCTGATATTTTCAGGCTTATTTTGAAGGTCTTCCTTGCCTGACTCAATTCTTTTTTCCTCTTCAATAACCGAAGCGGGTATTTCTTCCCTTGAAACGTACTCGGGGGCGGAGCTTGCTATTTGCAGGCAAATATCCTTAACGAGCTGCTGGAATTCCTCGTTCCTGGCGACAAAATCCGTTTCGCAATTAACTTCCAGGAGCACCCCTATTTTCCCGTTGTGCACATAAGAGCCAATCAGGCCCTCAGATGCTATACGTCCCATTTTCTTTTCAGCGGAAGCCATTCCCTTCTGCCTGAGCAATTCAGCAGCTTTTTCCAGGTCACCGTCCACTTCTGACAGGGCTTTTTTAGCGTCCATAAAGCCCGCACCGGTTTTATCCCTGAGTTCTTTTACCTGTATTGCAGTTATTGACATTATTTTTCCTCCAAATCTTCTTTTGCTTCCTGTTCTTGTTGTTCTTCCCGAATTTCAGCTTCCTGCTCCGCCTTTATTTCCTCAACTTCTTTAATTTCTTCAGTCTGCTCAATTTCCTCAACGGATACACCGGCGTCTTCAGGAGTTACAGTCCCGACTGTAACCTGTTCTCCCTCATCATCTTTTGCAACCTGTTCCCTGCTTGCCTTGCCTTCCAGGACGGCATCGGCCATTTTTCCGGCGATTAGGCTCACTGCCCTTATGGCGTCGTCATTTCCGGGGATTACATGGTCGATATCATCAGGGTCAGAATTTGTATCAACAAGCCCGACAATGGGAATACCGATTTTATTTGCTTCTTTTATGGCAATGAGCTCCTTTTTCTGGTCAACTATAAACAATAACCCGGGCATGCCTTTCATTGTCTTAATTCCGCTGAGTGACTTGTTTAATTTACTTATTTGCTTTGTCATTACAGAAACTTCTTTTTTGGGCAACCTGTCAAAGTGCCCGTTATCCCTGAGTTCTTCCAGCTCATTAAGTTTTTTGATTCTTGTCCTGATTGTCTCAAAATTGGTAAGCGTGCCGCCGAGCCAGCGTCTGTTTATAAAGTAAGCGCCGCACCTGTTTGCTTCCTCTTCCATTACTTCGCTGGCCTGTTTTTTAGTGCCTACAAATACTATATTCTTGCCTTTTGCCGCGGCTTCCCTTATTGTTTCATAAGCCTTATCAAGCAGGCCAGATGTTTTTCTCAGGTCAATTATATAAATACCGTGCCTTTCGCCGTAAATATATTTTTTCATTTTCGGGTTCCAGCGTTGGGTCTTGTGTCCAAAATGGACACCTGCTTCCAGTAATTCAAGCATTGATGCTACAGGCATATTTTACGTTTCTCCTATTTTTTTCTCTAATTTTGTTTAATTTAGATATTATCACAAAGAAAAAAACTATATTCAAACTATTTTATTAGTTTGTCATAAAAAAACCGCCATAAATATTTACAGCAGGGCCTCATTAACAGCAATCGCTTTTTTAACCGCTTCCTCTGCCGGGCCGCCCGGGACATTGCGTTTATTAACGCACTCCTCAAGGGAAATTGCCTTAAATACATCTTCCTCAACGTTTTGGGACACCGCTTTATACTCATCCAGCGTCATATCCTCAAGTCCAATGCCTTTTTCTATGCAGGCAAAGACTATTTTACCCACAATAGAATGCGCGTCCCTGAAAGCGATGCCTTTTTTAACCAGGTAGTCCGCCAGGTCGGTAGCGTTTGTAAAACCGCCTTTTGCGCCCTCATACATCCTGTCTTTATTGACTTTCATACTTCCCGCCATATCCGTAAACACCGGCAGGCACATTTTTACATTGTCTATGGCGTCAAAAACAGGCTCTTTGTCTTCCTGCATGTCCTTATTATATGCCAGGGGCAGTGATTTCATTGTTGTTAACAGCGCCATGAGGCTTCCATATATACGCCCTGTTTTGCCTCTGACCAGCTCAGCTATATCGGGGTTCTTTTTCTGGGGCATTATACTGCTGCCGGTGCTGAAAGCGTCGTCCAGCTCCACAAATTGAAACTCATGCGAGCACCAGAATATAATCTCTTCCGAAAACCTGCTTAAGTGCATCATCATTATAGAAAGAGCGCTTAAGAGTTCTATGCAAAAGTCCCTGTCAGACACCGCATCAAGACTGTTTAAGGATATCTGCTCAAAATCCAGTTCCCGGGCGACAAAATCCCTGTCAAGCGGGTAAGTCGTGGCAGCAAGCGCGCCGGCACCGAGCGGAAGCACATTTGTACGGGTGTAAGTATCGTTTAACCTTTGTTTATCCCTTTTGAGCATCTCCACATAAGCCAGCAGGTGATGAGCAAAGCTTAGGGGCTGGGCTTTTTGCAGGTGTGTATACCCGGGCATTATTGTCAGGGTGTTCTCTTTTGCAAGGTTTAAAAGTACTTTTTGCAGGTCGGTTATCATTGCTGTGATTACACGGATTTCATCCTTGAGGTACATGCGCATATCCAGGGCTACCTGGTCGTTCCTGCTGCGGCCCGTATGGAGTTTCTTGCCCACATCCCCGATTCTTTGGGTTAATATTTGCTCTATGTTCATGTGGATGTCTTCTGCGGCTATATCGAATTCGATTTTGCCTTCCTCAATATCTGAAAGTATCTCATAGAGTGTTTTTTGTATAAGTTCAGCGTCTTCTTTGGGTATTATGCCCTGTTTCCCGAGCATTTTAGCGTGAGCTATACTGCCGGTTATGTCCTGTTTATACAGTCTCTGGTCAAAGTGAATTGAGGAATTAAAGTCATCAGTCAGTTTATGGGTTGATTTTTGAAACCTTCCGCTCCATAGTTTGTTCATTAGTTATCTCCATAATGATATACTAAAACCCGGCAACATAACCTTCTATTTGACTTTTAATAATTTTTCTTACTAAAGTCTCTTTATCAACTTTTCTCATGAGAGAAATTATAATATAAAAATAAACAGAGAAAATATTTTTTAACCTCTGGCAAAAAAGGCGGCGGTGTTTGGAAATTTAAGGCAAAAAATCCAAAAACAAAGTCACCAGAATAAAATAAACCGCCAGTCCTATAATGTCAATAGCAGTAGCAATAAAAGGCCCGCTCGCAACAGCAGGGTCAATATTAAACCTCTTTAAAACAAACGGTGAAAACGTGCCTATAACGGTTGCAATAGCCATATTTGCAGCCATGGCGGCACCCACCACAACCCCGAGGGCCATATTGTTTTTCCAGTTCCACGTTACAATCATGACAAGAACGCCAAAAATAAGCCCTATTACAAGCCCAACCCTGAATTCCCTGAAAATATGGTGCAGGGCGGAACTCATCATTACCTGCCCGGTAGACAATCCCCTTACCATAAGGGTAACGCTCTGTGTGCCTATGTTTCCGCCGAGTCCTATGAGCAGCGGGATAAATATTGCTATAACCGGCAACTGGCTTAGAATTCCCTTGAAATGGTCAGCCACCTGAACAGCCCCGAAAGCCCCCACCAGCGTTATAAGCAGCCAGGGAGACCTTGCTTTTATAGCAAGGGAGAGCCTTCCGGTTAGTATCTCGTCTTCATCAGCCAGACCCGTTGAAATACCTGATGAGGCATAGATTTCCTCGGTTGTTTCCTCTTCATTTACGTAATGAGCGTCATCCCAGGTTACTATACCCTTGAGCCTGTTGAACTCATCAACTACGGGAAGGGCCAGGTACCCGTATTTTATGAGGCTGTCAGCAACATATTCCTGGTCATCGTTAGTTGTTACCTTAAACACATCCGTGGTCATAATACTGCCCACCCTGGCGTCCAGGGGCGAGCCTATAAGCCCTCTCAGGCTGAGTACGCCAAGCAGGTGGCCTTCCCTGTCAACAACATATATATAGTAAAAATCAATATTCGTTCCTGCCTTGCTTCTTACGTACGCGAAAGTCTCCTCAACCGTCATATTCTCATATACATAGAGATATTCGGTTGTCATTATGCCGCCTGCGGTATCCTCAGGATAGCTCAACAGCTCCCTTATCTGTGAAGATACCCGGCCTGGCAGTCTTTCGAGGTAATTATTTATCTCCTCATCAGATAAATCCCCCAAAAAATCAGCAAGAATGTCATGCGGCATCCGGGAAATTATTTTTGCAGCGGTTTCCTTATCAACTGCTCCGAGCAGTTCCACCTGCATCTGGGGTGTTATATGCTCCAGTATGTCCGCTGCTTTTTCAAGGTCCAGGTAATGAAAATAATCAAGCCGCTCCTCCGGGGATATGTTTTCGAATATTTCAGCAATATCCGCAGAGTGCATACTGTTTAGCTCATTTTTAAGGGCCTCTTTGTTGTTCAGCTCAACATGCCTTTTCAGGCGCTCTATTACCTGTGTTTCAACCACTTTTACGCCTCATACTTGTCCTGATTTTTTATTTTAAAACAAAAAAGAGGGTTTGGCTTTAGTTTTTGCTTTAAGCATTTGTTAATAGTAACAGTTCAGGCTATCTTAAATTTAAAATTTTTAAAAATCGCCCGCCCACCGCCCCAGTCGTGGTTAAAGGGAGCGAAGCAGGCGGCGCTGTCCGCATTTTGCGGGCTACGCCCCTTTAACGATTTTAATATAGATTTTTAAAAATTTTATCAAAATTCTATCCCCGCTCTTGCAATAGCGGCAGGAGCAGGCATATTCTGGGTTGCTGAAAAAACAGGGTATAAAGATAAAATTAATAATTTTTTAAATAAACCCGAGAATGTTGAAAGAATCGAAAAAATAAAATCTAAAGTAAAAGGTGTTTTAAATAAACCTTTTATAAAAAACAATCCGCTTCTCGTACTGGGACTGGCAATAGGAGTCCCGGTCTTTATTGCGGCTTCCGCGGTAACGTTTGCCCTGCAGTCATATTTTACAAAACTACAGAAAGATGCGGGTAAAATAGGTTTTATGAAAGCCATGGAGGAGCTCAAAGACCCGCTGCATTTTGTTGACACTTACCCGGGCGGCAATAACGCGGAAAATAACACCCTGAGCCCGACAATGCAAAGATTAATGAAAATAAGAAACCTGGGTGTGTAAAATTTGTGATAAAATAAATATTTATAAATATAAAGCGGAGATGGAGATAAAGTATGAGAATTAAAATCGGTGAAGTAGTTACCGCAATGGTAACACCATTTGACGATAACCTTGAAATAGACTGCGCGGCAGCGGAAAAACTCGCAAACCACCTTGCGGAAAACGGCACGGACGCCATACTCATTGCCGGGACAACAGGCGAGTCGCCCACACTGACACATGAGGAAGAACTTGAAGTTTTCAGGGCGGTTAAAAATGCTGTCGGTGATAAGGCTAAATTAATGCTGGGCGCAGGCTCAAACAGCACGCAGACCGCTGTCGGGATGTCGAAAAAAGCGGAGGAAGCAGGCGCTGACGCCATACTGTCGGTTGTGCCGTATTATAACAAGCCCTCACAAAAAGGATTGATAGGGCATTTCTCGCAAATTGCCCGCGCAACCGAGCTGCCGGTAATGCTATATAACATTCCGGGCAGGACAGGCATTAACATGCTGCCCGATACAATGGCGGAGCTGGCCGATAAACACGAAAACATTGCCGCGGTAAAGCAAAGCAACCCTGATTTGGACCTGGTAACAGAAATATCAATGAAAACACCGGATAATTTCCTGGTTTACAGCGGGGATGACAGCTTAACCCTGCCTATGCTCGCGCTTGGCGGTTACGGCGTGGTCAGCGTGGCGTCCCACCTTGCAGGAAAACAGATAAAGCAAATGATAAAAGGGTTTAAGCAGGGTAACGTCACAGAAGCAAGGCAAATCCAGCATAAATTATACCCCCTGTTCAAGTCCCTGTTCATGGCGCCCAACCCAACGCCGTTAAAAGCCGCATTGCAGGAGATAAACTTAGTAAAAGAGAACGTGAGACCGCCCCTGGTAACTATTTCAGAAGAGCAAAAAACAAAATTGAGAGAGGTGCTTAACTTAACCCATGCTGCTTAAGACAAAAAAAACCGGCTTTATAGGCGCAGGCACTATGGCCAAAGCCATAATGAAGGGCCTGGAAAACACCGGCATGCAAATGCTGGCTTCTGACGTTGCGCCGGGGCCCGGGGTATTGGCTGATAACAGGGAGTTGACCCGCAAATCAGATATTATTTTCCTCTGCGTTAAGCCCTTTGCGGTTGAGAGCGTTTTAAGGGAAATAAGGGATGATTTGAATGAAAACCACCTGCTCGTCTCAATTGCTGCCGGCATGAGCACGGAAATGATAGAAGCGGTAATTGAAAAGCAATTGCCGGTAATAAGGGTAATGCCAAACACACCGGCCACCATAGGCGAGGGCATGTCAGCCTTATGCAGGGGCAAGTACGCCGATGAGGAGCACTCCTTGCTTATTATGGAGCTGTTTAAGGCAGTCGGGCGATGTGTTGAGGTAAAAGAGGAACTAATCGGCGCAGTAACAGGCATAAGCGGGAGCGGACCGGCTTTTATGTACTTAATAATGGAAGCGCTGGCTGATGGGGGGGTAAAACTCGGCTTAAAAAAGGAAACCGCAATTGAACTGGCGGCACAGACCGCCCTGGGAGCGGCGAAAATGGTGCTGGAAACAGACAAGCATCCCGCCCTGCTCAGGGATGAGGTTGCAACCCCGGGAGGATGCACTATAGCCGGACTTTCTGTAATGGAAAACGAAAAAGTCCGCTCCGCCCTTATAAAAACAGTTCAGGAAACCGCTAAAGTATCGTCACAGTTAGGATAAAAACTTAGGAGCAAATAATGTTAACTTTTCTTCAAATTATACAAATACTATCAGGAGCTTTACTGGTAATTTTTGTGCTGCTGCATGCCCCAAAAGGCGATGGCATGGCGGCAATAGGCGGGGCTTCGCAATTGTTCTCAAGCCAGAGAGGCGCGGAAGCAACTTTGAACAAGATAACAGCCGGTTGCGCGGCTACTTTTGTTGTTGTTTCAATAGTTTTAGGTTTTGGCATAGTAAGTTAAGGGACGCGGTACAGGGCAACTTTAGCGTAAAAGTTTTGGAAGATGGCAGGTTATATTTCAAATAAAACAATAGAAAAACTAAAACACGACCTTGTAAGAAACGGCCTTGTTAACCTCGAGGACTTGAACAGGGCGGAAGAGCTGTGCGCCCGGGATAAAAAAAACCTCGCACAGGCGCTTACGGAGGAAAAATTCATCAGCGAAGAGGCCCTGTTGGAATTTATACAGGATAACCTGCACATACCCTACGTCAACCTTGAGGATTATTCCATTGACGAAAAGTGCACGAAATTTATTTCAGCGGAAGATGCTGAAAAATACAAAATTATCCCCCTTTTCAGGATAGAAAATACTTTAACCGTTGCAATGGCCGACCCGCTTGATTTATTTGCGCTTAATAACCTTGTTAAGTGCCTTAATTGCCGGGTAGAACCCGTGATTTGCTCGGAAAGGCTAATTTTACGGGAAATAGAAAAATACTATTCCCGGGAAAAACCCTTCACAGAAAGAGAAAAAGTCAACTGGACAGAGGAAACCGGCGAGGAAAACCTGGTAAAAGCCGTTATTGCCCAGGCATTGGAGGAAAACGCGACTGAAATTATACTGGAGGATGTAAACGTAAAATTCAGGAAAGCCGGCATTATAGAAGAAAAGGGGGTTGTTCCGAGACTGCTTGTCCCGCTGGTCATTTCGCATTTAAAAAATTTATCGGGGCTTGACGTCAATGTTTTTGATGTTCCCCAGCTCGGAAAGTTCAGGTGCCGGGACATAACCGCGGTTATTTCAACCTTTCCCTATACCGGGGGGGAGAGAATAACCGTGAAATTCTATAAACCCCCGAAAAATATTAAGGAGCTGAAAATAAATATTAACCCCGGTAAACCGGGGATTATACTTATCGCGGGGCCGGAGCAGAGCGGTAAGAGCTTTGTGGCTTACTCTATACTGAATTCAATGGATAAGGACAAAAAAAATATCATGACCATTGAGTCAATAGCAAAATATGACTTAAAGGGAGTTACACAGTGCGAGCTCAGGGAAAAAGCCGGTTTTAACATTGAAAAAGCCCTGAAATTTATTGATTTTCAGTCGCCTGACGTTATTTATTTTGAGGAAATACCGATAGCCGAGTTGTTGAAAACGGCTAATTCCAACAGGGTTATAATCACTGAAATAAGTGAGGATAGTATTACCGAGGAACTTAAAAAATCAATAAATTACCTTATAATTGTCAGGAATGTTGATGAGATAACTGTTGAAACCTGAGGCGAATGCGCTGTATTTTTTCTTTGGTATAGTAACATTATATTATGAATTACAAGTATAAACTCATTGGAATAATATTTTCGGCTATTATATTTTTTTTGTTTTTATCGGCGGTTTTCGGATATTACCACATTATCCCGGGAACAATTGATTTTGATAAATATAAAGCCAGGATAAACTCGGTATTTGAAAGAAGGATTCTCTACCCCTCGGAACTGGGAAAACTGGACATAGAGCTGAGCTGGAACTTAAGGGCACGGGTAAAAACCGATAAAGCCCTGATAAAAAAACTTAACGGCGAAAAATTCGTTGAACTCGGCCCTTCTTATATAGAAGTCCCCATACTGCCCCTCCTGGACAACAGGGTTACAATAAAAAAAATCAGCATAAACGCTCTTGAAGCCGACATAAAAAGGTTTAAAAACGGTGAATTCGATATTTCCGGCATTTTTGCCCGGGTGGAAAAACCCAGGTACAAGGTTTCGGTAAAAAACGCGGATATCCTGATTAACGGCTACAAACTGAGGTTTCAGGACAATTTGGCTCAAACCCGGGGAAAGTATTTATTTGCCGGGAAAAGCGTTAAAATAGACAAATTCAGCCCTGATAAGTATATACAGGTTTGTGCCGACGGCAGGACCTTTTTCAACGACAGGCCGGGCGTTGTGTTTAATATTTCCTTTACATCAACCCTGCCTTTTTTAAAGAGCAAAAAATTCCGCCTCGGCGGAAAACTAAAAAACCTGGACCTTAAAACAATTAACCCTTACCTGGACGGGAAATTAACGCTGGAAGGCAGCGGGGACGCGAATTTTAACCTTGAAGTGCATAAAAAGTACTTTGGGCGGAATAAATTTTTCATAGATGCCGACTTAAAAGACTTAAAAGTAAAAACCCCCGAACATGGCGTAATCTCGGAACACGGGGGCAACCTGAAAGTACAGGGACGCGGGCATTATAACGAAAACTTAACCAGTCTCGATAACCTGAAAATAACGGGAAAAGATATTGATATGGCCGGCTCGGGGGAAATTAAAAAAGGCTATGTTAATTTCAGGCTAAAACTGGGCGAGTCCCGGGTCAGTAAAATTGCCCTGCTGTTCCCGAAAATTTATAAAATAAAACGCGAGCCTTTTAAAAAAGTCCTGAAATACGGGTTAAAAGCCGATGTTTTCGGTGAAATAAAACTGAAAGGACACCCTAAAAAGCCTGATATGTTCGGGAAAATACAGTATAAAAACCTGGGAGTAATTAAGGATGATACCCCGAAAAGCTACGGGAAAATTGATTTTATCGGGCCTGAAATGGTTTTAAGGAATAAAATTTTTATTGACAGCAAAAATTTCGCCAATGTAAACGGAAAACTCAGCCCCTACAAATATAAAACCATTAACCTGGACATAACAACCGGCGATATGGATTTTAACAAGGCAAGCAAGATAATGTTTATTGCGCAGGATTTTTTAAAATTCAAACTCGGCCCGGTGGAAAAAATGAAGTTTAAAGGGATTGGCAGGGTAAACCTCAATATATCGGGCAAATTCAGTGATACACGAATAAACGGTTATGTTGAGGGCAAGGGCCTGGAAGTAAAATACAGGGGCCTTTACAGGTCCGCAAATAACGTAAGGGGCAGGGTGCTGTTCGCCGGTAAAAAGGTTTATTACGATGAAATCAGGGGATTTTCAGACGGAATGGAAATAATACCGTCGGGATACTCAACCCTGAAAGGCTATTCCGATGCAAAATTACATATCCCGGAGCTTGAACTGGGCAGGGGGCTGGCTTTGGTGAATAAGAGCCCCCTGTTAAAAGCGTCAAAGGCTGCCCTCAAGAATGTTCTTATTGCCCGGGGCAGGGCTGACGCCAGGATACACCTCAGGGGCTCCAGGAATAAACTGGAATCAGCCGGGCGGTTCCTGTTCAAAAACGGGTACGGCCTTTACAGGGGCTTTGGCGCGCCGTTTGAGAACCTGGGCGGGGTTTTAAAATTTGAGAATAAAAATGTCTATTTTAAAAACCTGCAAGGCTCTGCCGGAGGCAATAAAGCGGTTGTTTCAGGGTTTATAAACCATGATAACTATTCTGAGCTGCGTATAGTCTCTGACTCGGTTAATCTCAGCTCCGCCAAAAATTTTGTCAACAACTCGCCCATCCTGGAAAAAACAAAAATAATCCTGGACGATTATACCGGGCTCAGCGGTAAAAGCTCGCTCGAAATCAGCCTGAAGGGGAATTTGGACCAGGACCCTTTTGAGAGCATTACCTTGAAAAAAATGGCATGCTCTTTTAACCACAAATTAACCCGAATACCGGTATCGTTAAACAAGGGAATACTCAAAATAACCGCGGAAGCGGTTGAGGCAAAGGATATAGAGGGCAGTGCCCGGGGGATTGAGTTTAAAACCAGCGGTAATATGCTGAATGACTTTAGCCTGTTTGTTAAAAGGTTTGATTTTTCGAAATTCCCGGATTTTATTAACGCTCCCTTAACCCCGGTGAACATAAAGCAATTTTTTTCCGAATTCGATAAGTTTAACGGCGTTGCTTCCCTGGAAATACACGCAAAACCCGGCAATACAGAGATTAATATCACGCCCGTCAATGTGTCGGCGGTTTATCGGCCTTATAACGTTTTTTTCCTGCTGAATAGCGGAACCGCAAAAATATCGGGCGAAAAAATGGAGTTCTCAGCCCTGAAAGGGCTGGTGTCAGAGTCAAACTTTGCTTTTGACGGGTTTGCGGATAAAGACAAATTTGATTTAACCGCAAATTTTAACATAAATTCAAATGATATTGCCAAATACAGGCTCTATTCCGATGTCCCGCTCATTGCGGGCGGGGTTATACCCCTATCTCTCAACTTAAAAGGGAATCCTGAAAACTGGGAACTGTTCGGGCAAATGCTGCTTAAAAAAGGGTCTTACCTGAGCTACCTGACTGATATTGGCCTGCCCAGGGACAGGGTAAGGGTTGTTAACATTGATGCTCGCGGGGGGAAAAACCGCATTAACATTAACAGGCTCGGGATTGATATGGGAAATAAGAATTTAATCAGTATTTACGGCGCAATAGACAAAATAAAGACCTCAAAACCCGTTTTCAAGGATTTTGCTATAAAAACTAACGCTAAAGACCCCATAAAAACCGGTCTTTTTAATACTTCAGCCGTTTTTAAGGCTGACTTAACGCTCAACGGCCATGTTGCGGCACCAAAAATACAGGGCAGGGCGTCTTTCCAGGATATTATCATTCCCGACTACCGGACGTCCGTGAGTTTTATCAACCTGGATTTTATAAAAAACGCCGCTAAAGTTGATGTCAGTAACCTTAAAATAGGGGAGTCAGTTATGAACATAGCGGCTGTAATGGACAATCGGCTGGAATCCCCCATGCTTATTAAGGATTTGCAGATAAACGCACCGGTTTTAAATATAGATGAAATTGTCGGGATTTTCCCGGGAAATGCCCGGAAAGAGCCCGACAAACCGCCGCCCCTGGCGGTAAAAAACGGTAAGTTAAACGCCGGGGAAATGGTTGTAAGTAATTTAGTAACGGAAAATGTAAGGGCCTCCTTTAATTTTACGCCCGACCGGCTACTGTCTGTCCCCGAAATAAGCCTTACAGCCACTAACGGGACGGCACGGGGCAATATATTTTATAATTTTAAGACAACAGAGCTCTCATCCGGCCTTAAAATAAGAGGCATGCAGGCAAATGCCATTGCAACAACCCTGTTATCCCTGCCCAATGAAGTTTACGGGACAATCAGCGGGGACGTCAGGTTCTCCACAAGGGGCGGAAGCCAGCGGGAATTAATCAAGAACTCCAACGGCTATGCGAAATTCAATGCGACAAAAGGGAATTTTGTAAGACTGGGCTCGCTCGAGTACCTGTTAAGAGCGGTAAACGTTCTGCATAGCGGGGTTGGCGGGTTTAATTTAAACAACATAATAGACCTTGTCTCACCGCAGAAAACAGGGCACTTTGAGACACTGCAGGGAAGCGTTTACGCTAAAAACGGCGTATTATACACTGATGACATAACCTCATCAGGCAAGAACTTAAGTTTATTTATCTCAGGCAGGCTGGACATGCTGACAAATCACGCTGATATCCAGGTATTAGGCAGGCTTTCCAAGAAAGTGTCGGGCATGCTCGGGCCGGTAGGGAGTATCTCCATTAACCAGTTCATTGACTACATACCCGGATTGGGTTTCCTGCCGACAACTCCCGACAGAAAGGGGGTTATTGACCTGATACCGGGACTGAGCAAGATACCCGGGCTGGAGCTGGCTGATGATAAAAAATTCAGGCGGTTTGCAGTGCAAATAAACGGTGATTTATACGACCAGGGCTCGGTAAGGAGCTTCAGGTGGGTGGAATAGATTTTAAAATATTGCTTAGAATGTATTTTTTATACAAATTATTAAATTAACTAGTGCAATTTATTCTAAAATACTACATAATAGTACTTGTATACATTTTAATAGGAGTGGTTATTATGGAAGAACAAGAACAAAACCAAAATTATAAGGAAATTCAGGAAAACCTGGTTGAAAAAGCCGAACAGCTTAAGCAAAAAGCAGGCGAGGTCGAACAGCAGGTATCCCAGAATATAAATGAATTGATGAGCACAACCGCTGAAAAACTCGACAAAGCCGCAGAAAAAATGCATAATACAGCAGAATTTTTCAGGAATAACAATGTATCCAAAATAAAAGAGGATGTATCCTGCGTGGTCAGGAAAAATCCGGGCAAAAGCCTCGCCGGGGCAATTATTTTGGGCTTTCTCATCGGAAAAATCATACTCAGGTAAAAAAATAAATGCGGGAACAAAAAAATACCGACAATAACTTAATAAGCCTGTTAAAAGAGTTTATTAGGGAATTGTGTTCATTAATACGTGAGCATATTAAACTTTTTAAGCTCGAATTTGCCAGAAACACCCATAAATTTATTAAAGCGGTGATTTGCCTGGTTTTTGCGGTAGTGTTCAGCTACGCGGGGCTTATATTTTTGGGCCTGTTAACGGTATCCCTGCTCTCAATGCTCATAGAGGAGTGGATTGCGCTATTACTGGTAACGGCCGTATATTTTGGAGTACCGCTCATTTTGCTGGTAGTTGCGGTTAATTTATTTTACAGTGTTTTTAAAGAACCTAAAAAATCAATCTCAGAACTCGAAAAGACCACACAAGAGGCAAAACAATGGATGAACAATATAAAGAAATAAATAAAATGGATGAATTAAGGCATAACCTGACAAAGCTGGCTGAATCAATTTCCGTCGGGAAAAACGCAAGGAATTACGTGGCAAATCATCCTGTTAGCTCACTTGCCTGTATGCTTTTACTGGGATTTTTAACCGCAATACTCTCAGGCGGTATTATCAGGCTTATTTTATTTTTAATTTCTTTTGGATTAAGGGCCGCAGCGTTTATTTTTGTTGCCAGGCAGACACTGGCAAAGGTTTCATCGGTTTTGAAAAAGAAAAAGAAAGAAAAATAGTGGCTGCATCCTATTCTTCCAGGTACTTTGACACTTTAAAAAGCAAACTTTGCATTTCCTTTTAGTTTTGTAGCAGTAATAATTTTATCATTCTTTATTCTTTTGGGTTTTTATACTATTTTTCCGTCAAACCTGCGTTATACCGATTTCAATAAGTAATCTTAAAATGAAATTAATTAACTTAAATCGGTATGCGTAAGCAGAGAGCGACGTTTTCTTAAAGTCGGGCTCCCTCC
>JANQGS010000043.1 GCA_028277195.1 Candidatus Gastranaerophilales bacterium | reverse complement strand
CCCATCATTACCACCATTACCGGCGGCTGGTATGCCGTTTGGTTTTCTCTCAGGCATACTGTTTCCGAAATAAGGATTGAATTCCGCTACTCTTATGGCCACTAACTCCCCTTCTCTACCAACCTATAAATATAAAAACATTTTGTAATGTTTGATTTTACGTTTAGCGAAAAGCGTTACAATAATTAACCTGAATTGCTGCTTATTAAAATCGGTATAGAGTGCGTAATATTCATTTTTTGGTGTGGAAATTTTATATCAAACTCCGGTACTAACAGTGCCACCCTCTTCCACAGCCTCAGAAGCACGGGATTTAAATATCCCGACATTATACCGCCTGCAATAATCCTTTAAGTCCTCCATCACCTGCGGGGTAAGCAGGTATATGGCAATGAGATTCGGCACAGCCATCGCAAAAAGCATTGCGTCGGTGAAATGAATAACGCTCATCATGTTCATTGAAGAACCAATAACTATAAATACACAGAAAATAAGCTGGAAAGTGCGCGTCCTCTTTTCCCCTTCCCCGAAAAGGAAGTTCCAGGCCTTTAAACCGTAGTACGACCAGGAAATAATAGTAGAAAGCGCGAACATTATAATGACAAAAGCCAACACATAAGGGAAAAACGGTATTACCGACTCAAAAGCCCTTGAGGTAAGCTCCGCGCCCGCAAGCCCGTTGGCATCCTGGTAAGTGCCGGTAACAATAATCACAAATGCCGTTATAGAACACACCAGGATAGTATCGATAAAAGGCTCTAAAAGTGAAACAAATCCCTGTGACACAGGTTCATGGGTCTTAACAGCCGCATAGGCAATGGGCGCTGAGCCAACACCTGCCTCGTTTGACTGCACTGAACGCCTTAATCCCCAGATTATGCTCCCGATTATGCCTCCTTCCACGGCTCTCGGGTTAAACGCCTCAGTGAATATTATGCCTATAACTTCCGGTATCTGGCTGAAATGAACAATAACAACTATAAGCCCTGACACGAGGTAAATTACACACATAAGGGGAACAATTTTTTCTGCGACCCTTGCTATGCTCTTAATCCCGCCAATAATAATGCTTGCTATAATAACGGCCATTACAAGTCCTACTACCCAGCTGTTGTGGTAAAAAAAGCTGTTTTCCCCCCCGGTTATTTCTATTATCTGGGCGGTTGCCATGTTTATCTGGAACATATTGCCCCCGCCGAACGCTTCCGCTATACACATCCAGGAAAAAAGAACCGCTAAAGGCTGACCCAGCCACCTTAATTTCATTCTCGTAAGCCCGTGTGATATATAGTGCATAGGCCCGCCCGATACGCTGCCGTCAGGGTTCAGTCTCCTGTATTTAACGCCCAGCGTGGCTTCCATAAATTTTGAGGTCATGCCGAAAAACGCGCCCACAATCATCCATAAGACAGCGCCCGGCCCGCCCATTGTAATGGCTACAGCAACGCCTGCTATGTTGCCGAGCCCGATTGTCCCGGATAATGCGGTTGCCAGCGCCTGGAAAGACGAAACCTCGCCCTCGTCGCTCTCGTCATCTTTTTTATTACTGTATTTACCCATAATTACATCAATGGCATGCTTAAATCCCCAGATGCTTATGCCCCTGGTTACCACCGTAAAAATAATTGCCCCTAATAAAAGCCATACAATAATAATGGGGATACCAACCCCGCTTATGGTCAGCGGGTAAAACACAAATTCGGAAACCGCATCAGATACCGGCGCTACAAACCCGTCTATTTTTTTATCCAGCCCTTGAAAGTACGTAAAAAAGTTATCCATTAGCAAGCAGTCCTCTATGGTTTGCATAAACATCCATGTGGTTGTTTATAAAATCAGCAAACGAATTTTTATTCAAATTTTCATTCTTATTTTTATGTGATTTGTTAATTATATAATGATTAAGATAATATGGCATGCCAATTCCTAAAGTAAATAAGGTCCAGGTGAGCCCGGCGACCCTGGCGGTGTTGCGGATAGCCAGTTTTTCCCGGTTATCCGGCCACATTGACTTTATTTCATCTGTTGTCTTAAGCGATGTATCGTTGAGCCAGCTTAGCCCGCGCTTGAATATATTATCCCCCTCGACTTTACCGTTGAAAAGGGAAGGGTCGGAAGCGCCGGCTATTCCTTTTGCAAGAAGCGGGCCTATGACCAGCCAGTTAATGAATGTTGTAAAATCCCTTACGGGAGTTGTTGTTAGCTCTGTTTCATCCCTTATGGCTATTGCCCTTCCGGCAAATACGCACCCTACGACAAATTTCAGTATGTTCATATGCGCATAAGGCCCCCTGAGCTCCATAGCCTTAATAAAATCTTTCCAGCCCTTTTTGCTGAGAAGCTCTGTTTTCTTAAACCCGCTCATTGTAGACATTGTTAAAAGCCCCATGCCCAGGGCAGCCGCAACTTTCTTTATCGTAAACCCGGGTGAGTGCTCTTCTGTCTCCCTTTTTTCATGTTCTTCCGTACCAAAAGTCTTATAGCCTGAGAAACCGCCGTCCCCTGTTTTTAATTTTGTTATGGCAGCATTAATATATTGCATTGAAAACCCGGTAATAGCGGAAGCTGAGACTGCAATGGCTGATTTCCACCTGATTAATTTGCCCAGTTTTTCAACCGTTTGTTCCAGAGCCTCTCCTTCGTGCCTGGTAAACACTTTTTGCGCTGTTGTTGCGGTATCTCTCAGCAGTTCATTCATACTGGTGCTGAGCCCTTCCCCAAGACCGGTTACCCTTATGTTGCCCTCGGCCTGTGCGGTTTTTATTAAATTTTTCGCGACCTTTTCTAATTTTTTACTGGTATCCTTACCGCCGTTTTCTATTATGTCCGCTATTTCATCAACATATTTCCTGAAATCCTTTTTGGACAGTGTTTTTCTAAGGGGTCTCCACTCCTCTCCCACTTGTCCTTCGGTATTATTGAGGACATTTTTTACGTATTGTTTTAATTTTTCCTTGCCGGAAGTGTTTCCTGCCTCATTCCAGGCCGCATGCAGGGTAGAGAGCGCGCTGCTGTTTGTGTATAAACCGCCAAGTCCTTTGGCAGACATAATCCCCATACCGATAAAGTTACTCATAAACGGCATTATGAACATAGTTGACAGTTCCCTTACAGCAGTTTCCCTGCCGTATTCGGGGTTTTGCTGGTAGTCAACTATAATTCTCGGGGCGACCATGGTGGTAAAATCAAGCCCTACCACCTCAAAAACAGGCTTTGCATCAAGTACGGCAAACCCGTTAGTCAGTCCCCTTGAACCCATTATCCCGGTAAGAAGGCTATTGCCAAATACCGGGTGGCCGGGGTTGCCGGACTGGTCTATGTTTGGACTATTTAGCATTTTTCAGGCCGCCTCTGGTCGAGCTGGATGAGTGTATTTCTTACAATTATTCTTCAAAATACACTATATTTAATAACCTGTAAATGTTTAAAATTGACAAAAGCTATTGATTAAGGGCGGAAAAATTTACAAAACTTTGAAAAACAGCTACCTTCATTTTTAGTTAATCCTCGGCCCTAGAAACCCGGTGAATGCAGGGTCAGTTTTACATAACCGGCATTTGCCAGTACTTGCTGTTTTATTAAATAATCTGTGTTATCGGCCTCTTTATACATTTTCGCGAGAGTATTCAACCTGTTGACCAGGGGTGTATTCGCATTTGCCAGTTCGGGATTTTGCCCTGTCATTTCTATCCAGCAGCGGGCCTCGTTTGTCCAGCCTCTTGTTTCCTCTTCTATTGATGATACATTGTCCTGGTGAATTATCTCATGGCATAAAAGAGAGGCTATTGCCTCGGGTAATGCGTTTTTAAATTTATTATCAATTAAAATAAACATTTTACCTTTATTATCAAAAACAGCCACCGCATTGCTGTTTCTAAAATCAACCGATATGTAGGATAGTTTCATAAACCTTATTGCAACGGGCTTTTGGGTAAGGTTTTCACCCAGCACAGCATCCAGTGCCCATTGAAATTTTGTATTCTCCAGTTTTTCCAGCGCGCTTTTGATTTTAGGGCTGGAGGTAATTTCCGAATAATCATATTTTTTTGCTGAGGATTCGCAACCGAAAAACAGCAAAAACATAATTAATAATAAATATATGAAGTATTTTTTTATACTTCTTTTTTTGCACATAGAAGACGACATATACACTTTAATTTTAGGAGGAGTTTTAATATCTATATATCCTTAGGATATATAGAAGCGTATTTTATACGTCGGCCCTGCGTATGTCTTTCTTTATAGAATCGAGCAGTATATTTTACATTACTTAACTTTAACTCAGCGCTTGCCGCGCGCTTAATTAATATAAACTTTTGTAAATAAAAATCATAATAGTGAAAACATACCCATTATATATTTTTTATATAATTAGTACTAAACTGGTGCTGTAGGTAATTAGGTAATAAAGGTAATATTATAAGGAGTATTGTATTATGAGTATCTCTATTCAAAAGCTTACCGACTTAAACGGTGACGGGAAGATAAATGGCCTGGACAACTATATTGCCAAAGGTAAAGGCGATGTTAACGGTGACGGGAAAATCGACTGGGAAGACTTTTTCCGTGATAAAGGCGTTAAAAAAGACATGAACGATGACGGAAAATGGACCTGGCAGGACTTTAAACTTGACAGAGTGACAAAAGCGCTTGAAAATGCCAAAAAGAAAGGCGATGAGGAAAAAATTTCCTTTTTGGAAGGCCTGCTCTCTGATAACAAAATCACATCTAAAGAAATGGCCAACTTCCGCGGTACAACAGATGATTTATCCGGTGACGGAAAGCTAAACTGGTTCGATAACTGGATAAACAATAAAATTAAAAAGAATGACAACATAACAAAAGATAACTATATGCAGGAGCTTGACCTGAATAATGACGGGAAAATCGACCTCCAGGACAAATTGCTCTCAGAGGGCTACCTTGACTACAACCACGACGGAGTGGTCAACAGGGCTGATAAGGTATATAAAGAAACCTACGGAAATATATCATTCGGTAACCTCCAGTCCTTCTTAAGGAATATTAATATGGAAAATCTAAACTACAATGTCCTGTATAGCAACCCGCCCTCACCCTATCCCCCAAAGAAAGAAGAGGCGACTCTTCTCAATAAGTTAATGGTGGCCATAAACCACCTGCAAAAGGTTCAGCATGAAAATCACCTGAATCCCTTTGACCGTAGCCCTCGTTTCTGGGGCAGGGAGAACCTGCAATTGGGAGATAAAGGCCCGATTCTTGACGGTAATCGTTTTTCCCTGAATGAGTTTATGTTCCTGTTTAACCTGGACTTATTCAAATTAACTTATTAGTCATATTCTGATGTTATAAAATAAATAACCCCTGCCTTTGAACAGCAGGGGTTATTATAAAATACCTGGCGGATATTGATTGTATTAACAATAATTGTTAAGACAATTAGTTGTCTTGCTTTAAAAACCTGCTTGATGAAATTCTTTTGGAGTTAAGCTGTTTTTTTTGCCTGTTTAAAATTATTTCCCGGCCTGTACTTTTAAGATATTTATCCCTATAGGGGATACCGGCTTTGGTCTGCAGGATACCGGTTTCTTTTGCTGACAGGGGGGTAACTATATATTCAGGAATTTTATAAGCTATTGTGCCCGGGGATTTCTTGCCTATGGGGGTTGTCCGGCCTATATAAAAACCGGCCTCCTGCATAGCTGCCCTCACAGGCGCGGCATTGCTGTATGTCGTAAGGTTGCCTGTGCTGCTTAATAATTTATTCAGCAGTGCAAAAAGTTCAACTGTCCATAAAGCTGGAGTTTTTGACGGGGTAAAAGGGTCATGGAAAATAAAATCGTACTCGTGAGTTATATTTTGTATGGATTTTCGGGCATCATTTATAAGAAAGTCGATTTTTATGCTGTTATTACAGGCTTTTTCGCCAATACTCTTTCCGGGCGAAAGAGACCGATAATATATATTATGTAACTTTGCGCTTAATTCATGCTCCGGGATAGTTTCATACCCCCCGGGTATTAAATTTTCAATACAGGGCGTTTTACGGCTTATTTCCTCCAGGTAGTTATTTATAATTTCCTCTATATTGATAATTTTACGCAATTCATTTAAAAACAGCTCATTTATGTTTTTTTTATAGCATTCCTCCCCGATAATCGCTGAAAATGCCAGGACAACCTCGTCAATTTCCAGGGCGCTAACCTGTATATTAATATCAGGGTTAATTTTAATGATTTCATTGACAGCCGTTTTTGAATTATAACCAAGCCCGTAGCATACATCTAAAATTTTTATGGAGCTGTTTTCCTTGGCAAATTCCAATAGCCCTGATGGCAGGATATACTTATGCAATGCCTCTGTATAAGCGCCCACCTTACTGTGATAAACGTCATTTACCTCAAAATTATACAGGCTAAGCGTGTTATCATCAGTTTTTATGGGGTAAAAGTTCAATTTATATCAATCCTTGTTTTGACAACAATTGTTAGTGCAATTATTTTTTATGATAAATTCCCGGCTTGTTTCGCCCAGGTATTTTATTTCTATATCAAACCTATTTCCCGGAAGGCTTTCCGGGGAAAATTCCGCCCATTCTATTACGGTTACAGCTTTTTCCTTTTCTGTATATTCCGTAAGCTCGTCCAGAATTGTTTCAACACCTTCTCTTTCCAGCCTGTAAAGGTCAAAATGATACAGTGTCATATTGTTTGAGTGGTATTCATTGAGAATAACAAAGCTGGGGCTGGTAATTTTTTGATTTATGCCCAGGTGCCCGGCCAGGGCCTTGACAAATGTCGTTTTCCCCGAGCCTATATCGCCGTAAAGGCATATTAAATTGCCTGATGAGCCGAGTTTTTTAGCAAACTCCGCTGCAAGCCTGCCGGTATGCTCCGGGCTGTTGGATATGTATTTATGGGGCTTGTTCATAAGGATTTTATACCATAAAAAAGGCCTGTACAGCCGTGATTTTGATGCCCGGTAAAAACCAGGTGGGTGCCTGCCCGCATAGATTATTCGTTTACTGATTCACGCATCAGGCCTACGTCACTATGTCCTGGAGTCAAAGCTCCCTTTAAATCAAGATTGTAGGATCAAAATTAAGCGACCGTACAGGTTAATTATATTTTTTCATATTTTGCATGGTTTTTCCAGTGTTTAGCCGGACAGTGTTAATAAAAATTGACTATGCAGCTATCCTGCCGCCGACTTCCTTAACCACGTTTTCCAGCGCAGCGAGCGCGTCAGGTGATAGCGCGTCCATGCCTCCTTTTTCGGTTTGCCTTGATTTTATGAAATTAATCCTGTCCTGCATCCTGGCTATGAATTGTTTTTTATATTCCTCATCGGATAAGCCGGCATTAAAGCCTTCAAGCTCAAGTATCTCAATATCAGAAAAGTTTTCCCACTGCTTAAACTTTGCCGTGCCTTCAACAATGGCTTCTATAATACCAAGTGTATGCTCCGGCTTGACTTTTTTGCCCATGAAATCACCGGTATTGAGTATATAACATTCAACGCCGTCTTCTATGAGGAATTTAAACCTGTCATAGTCGAGCGATAAAGGATATGTCCTGAACGGGTTTGCGTAAGGTTCTACGACCAGGGCGTTCGGGTCAACCCCTTCCGCCAGCCTCTCAGCGGTGGTTCTTTTTGTGGCAAGTGTTGCGCCCATTGCAGCTCCCAGTGATGCTCCCTTTAACTTTAGCACGGGAGGGATTGTCGGGTCTTTCATTAACCAGAATATAGCGTTAATAGGCTCGTTTACCCTGTCAACGCGGTTTGGTGACCATAATTTTGATTTGACGGCCCGGCCGTTTCCGTTTCTTATATCCTCTGATACAACGTATAATTTACCGTCTTTATCGGCTATAGCGCCGTTATTCTGGAGTGTAATGATGAATTTGTTGTCATCACAACCCATCGGATAATCCTGCGTCTTGTCAAAATATGCCGGCTCAAGCGCTATAGAGTACTTTTGCCGCGTATTAATAATAAACGCGTCATCATGGAGCACTGTTACATCGTATTTGTTATCGTGCTTGGCATGCGTAATTGTTGACTTGCCCGAGCCTGAAAGGCCGAATACCGCAACCGAAAACTTTTTGTCCTCGGAGAGGTTATATCTTTTCAGCCCGCCGTGGCAGGAGGCATAACCATTTCTTGCGGCTATTCCCCAGCCAAGGGTTAAAGTGCCTTTTTTATGCTCACCAAAGTACCTCATTCCAAGAATTGCGGCGCAATTGTTTTTCGGGTCAAAGAAGGTCAGCCCGTAAGGGAAATCAGGGTGTTTCCAGTCAGGGTCAGAGAACAGGTAAATATCTCCCTCGGGGATTTCCCTTGAGTCCTTGTACATCTGGCTGTAAAACTCATTAATGTACTGGAAGTTCAAAAGCCAGCTATACATGACGTTTTCAAAATTTTCCGGGATTAAAAGGTGCGCTTTTATCATAAAATCCTGTTCAAGTCCCACATAGGACTCTGCATGGTACATTAACCTGTCTCTTGTGCCGTAAATAGCTTCCCTTATTATGGGGAGGAGGTACTTAAGGTCACAACCGGGCTCGCCTACTATTTTCCTGGCTGCGGCGCACCTTCCGACAACTGTGCCGTCGTTGAACAGCAGTACATTGGCGTCTTTAGGGAGGCCCTGTACTTCCGGCTCGCAAACAGGCATTCCTGTCAGCTCAATCGTACCCGGGCTCATTTTTGCCAGTTTATATGCTTCTCCTACTGAGGTGATTTTTTCTACATTGTTTCTGAAAAATGCTGTTTGAATTGTACTTCTTACCGAGGAAGTAATTTTTTTAAATTCTTCTGTGCTTGAAAGGTATTCTACCGTGCTCATTATCCTTCTCCTTTACATAATGCCATTATTAGCAATATAACTTACCGTTAAGACGATATTATACACAAAAAATAAAAATAAGAAAGGAATATAAAACTTAACAGTTAAAACAGCATAACCTCTACCCTGTCACCTTCATACAGGGCAATGCATTCAGCAGGTATTCTTATTACCCCGTGTGATTTTACAAGGGTTGAGAGAAATGATGACTTGCCTGTATAAGGATATGCCAGGATTTTTTTGTCTTCTTCCTCAAACAGCCTTACCCTGACGTAATCCTCCTTCCCCTCCGGGGATTTAATATTTTTTGCCAGGAAAGCGTCCAGTTTAATGGTTTCTTTTCTTTCCTGCCAGAATGAGCGGGGCGTTCCCGCTAGTTTTCGCAGTACGGGTTTGCCAAAAACGTTAAAGCAGGTCATGTTCGATACGGGATGCCCCGGCAGGCCGATAACAGGTTTGCCGCCTACTGTTGCGAGGAGCACATGCCCGCCGGGTTTCATGGAAACGCCATGGGCTATTATTTTTGAGTTTTCCAGGCTTTCTACAGCCTTAAGGGTATTATCCTTTGAACCCGTGGAACTGCCGCCTGAGACCAGTACCATGTCCGAAACCTCAAGAGCTTTTGAGATGGCGCTTTTCACCCGATTGAGGTCATCCCGGACTATTGTGCTGGTTGTTCCGATGCCGCCGATTTGCTCCACAAAACCCTTTAAAACATACCCGTTTGAGGCGATTATCTGGTGGTAGTCCGGCTCTACATCCAGCGGCACAAGCTCATTGCCCGTCGGGATTATCGTGACAACAGGTTTTTTATATACTTTTACCTGCCGGCAGCCTATCCCTATAATCCCGCCAATGTCCTGGGGGCGCAGTTTCCTGTTTTTTCTTATGAAAACTTCCCCGGTTTTGAGGTCTTCCCCTTGCCTGGTAACATAATTTTCAGGAACTACACTTTTAACAGTCTTAATATAATCCTTTTCAGGCTCTACATCTTCAGGAAGGAGCACTGCATCGGCGTTTTCCGGCAGAAACGCGCCTTTTGATATTTTCACGGCTTCTTTTGGGGAAATGCTCAATTTCTCCTTACTCCCCACGTTTACTTCGCCGATAATCCTTAATATAACCGGTGAAGCCTCTGTGGCATAGGATATATCTCCTGATTTTAACGCATAGCCGTCTGTAAGTGCCCTGTCAAACGGCGGGTGGTCTTTTTTTACAATAATATCTTCATATAAGATTCTCGAGAGTGCTTCTTCTATATTTACATTTTCGCTTAACAGCTCAGTGTCGGATATTTCCTCTAAATAACTGTTTAAAGCTGTTTCAACCGAATGTTCCATATTTACTCTTGCCATTTAATCCCTCCTTTTTTCATCATTATACAAAAAACTAAACAAATCATCTTGTTTGCGATAATCTTTAAAAATGGTCAATACAATTGTAAGAAATAATTCCGCAAAAGAGCTTGTGTTAAGGACAAACCTCAGGCATGTAGCAATAATAATGGACGGGAACAGGCGCTGGGCAAAAACAAGGGACCTCCCGTCAATGTTTGGCCATAAAGAAGGCGTCAGGGCACTTAAACGGACCATAAAAGCGGCAGGTGACTTTGGGCTAAAATACCTTACGGTTTATGCTTTTTCCACTGAAAACTGGGGCAGGAAGCAGGATGAAGTTGAGTTTCTTATGAAGTTATTAGATGAAACCGTAAAAAACCAGGTTGCAGAGCTAAATGAAAAAAATGTAAAAGTAAGAATAGTAGGGGATTTAACCCCATTGAGCAATGAACTTAAAGCAACCCTGGCCCATGCCCGGAGCCTGACGGAACGGAATACCGGTCTTAACCTGCAAATAGCAATAAATTACGGGTCGAGAAATGAAATAACAAATGCGGTTAAGCGTATGTTCAGGGACATAACCGACCCCGAGCAAATAACTGATGAATTGATATCAAGGTATTTATACACATCAGGCATCCCTGACCCGGACCTGTTAATAAGGACCGGCGGGGAAAACAGGATAAGCAATTACCTGCTCTGGCAAATAGCGTATACAGAGCTTTATATAACAGACACTTTCTGGCCCGATTTTGGGCGGGATGCGCTTTCGCAGGCTGTGATTTCTTTTGCTGAGAGGAACAGGCGTTTTGGCAGGGATTGAAATGAAAAAACTGGTTTTCGCCACAAAAAATAAAAATAAACTCGCGGAAGTAAAAAACCTCCTCTCAGGCACAGATATAGAGCTGATTAACGCAGAAAAAAACTTTGACCCCGAGGAAACAGGTGAAACCTTTGAACAAAACGCACTGATAAAAGCGCGAGCAGCCGCTGAATTAATGAACATGCCGGCAATAGCCGATGACTCAGGGCTGGTTGTTGATGCCCTGAACGGCAGGCCCGGCGTGCATTCCTCCCGATATGAAGCAACAGATGAAAAAAGGATTAATAAACTGCTCAATGAGTTAAAAAATATACCCGAAGAAAAAAGAACAGCAAGGTTTTTGTGCTCTGTGGCCATAGTGTCTGAAAAAGGGAATGAGCTGTTTAAAACAACCCGGGTATGTGAGGGGAAAATAACCTTTTCCCCAAAAGGCGTGCATGGATTTGGATATGACCCGGTATTTTATTTGCCGGGGAAAAATGCTACAATGGCAGAATTAACAATGGAGGAAAAAAATACGGTAAGCCACAGGAGCAGGGCTTTTAAACAGGCTGCTGAGTGGCTGTTGGAAAATTATGGGTAGGAAGTTTGCGGTTTTATTCTTAATTCTTTTTTTCTTATGCGGCCCGGCCTGTGCTGACCGGCCGGCGGCTCATTTGTGCTCTCCGGCCTATAATGCCCGGAAGGTTTTTTCCCTGGGAAGGAGCGCCGGAGCTTCATACTTCCATCTTATTGACCTGTCCTCCAAAGCCGGGCACAAACCTTTTTCCGAATTGCAGCGGGAATATAACAATGCTTTTCAGAACCTGAATATTATTGATATTATCCTTGACGACCTTGCTATGGATGGGAAATCAAGGCAGGGCTTGAATAAACTAAGAATAAACCTTTATCACGCCCTTAAAAAGCAGGACCTTAGCGAAACGCACATTGCTTTTGTGCGGGATATGTTTGTTATTTTTTATGAAGACCTTGCCCGTGACGTAAGCGATAAGTACTGTTTTAAGGGAAGCTGGCTCCTGTCGCTCGGGTTTTATGCCTCATTCCAGCTCGAGTCGCTCAATTCCCCGGAGGAGGAAAAGTTGCTGCTTTCGGGGTTTTCCAGGATACTCAGCGCAAGGCCGTTTTCAGTTCCTCAAAATGTCTACATGAGCCTGCTGACCATTAATGAGCTGGATAAACTCTCTGTCACCCGCTCAGAGCTGGTTCAGCTTAAAAATAACCTGACTGTTATAACCGAATACTTTACGAATTATCCCGGAACCAGGCCATTAATTGCCGAAATACAGGACCTTGCAGGGGTATGGCAGGGTATAGTTATTAACCCGGAAAATGAAAAGCATGATATAAGGCTGAGAGTTAATAAAGACCTTACCGCAACGATGGCTATTTCCGGAATTGCCGGTGAGGTAGAGGTTTCAGACATCAGGATTGTTAATAATTATTTTACTTTTATGTTTAAACCCTTTGGAACGGAAAAATTGTACCTGAGATTTGATGCGAGGCTCTCGGAAAATATCTTTACGGGTGAAATAACCGACGTTTTAGGCGCAAAGGGCTACTGGGTGCTCGCAAAAACCAATGAAAACCTTAAGTTGAGCGAGGAAAACCTTGATACAATGGTATCTTACATTGCCCGGGTTGAGGAAAAGCTAAAGCAAGCCCCGAAAGAGCCTGTAGTGCCAGTAAACACTGTAACGGTCGAACGGGAAGTTGAACAGGAACAAAGCACTGAGAAAAAGGGCCGGTTTTCAGCCTGGATGCAATTTTTCAGGGAGCGTTTCCTAAAGTTAATCGGCAAAACAGCCGATAAATAAGTTACTTATGATGTGGAGTCGCATAAATTTAACCGGAGGGTGTAACGGCAAATCGGCCTTTTCACTGGCCGAGGTGATGGTTGCGATTGCGGTTGTGGGATTTTTGGTTTCATCGACCGTTCCGCAACTTGTTGAAGGTATTTATGAGTCAAAATGGAAAACAGGCTATAAAGCGGGTATTGCTGATGCAAACGGGGCTTTGCTTATAATGCTGACAGATTATGAGTATAGTTCTTTGCCGCCTGATTACGGTTCTTCTTATACTACTATTAATTCCGAGAATTTTGCCAGATTCGGGGGAAAACTTGGTGCTGTAAAATACTGTTTTGATGAAAACCGCTTTGATTGCTGGGAGCAGGATGGTGACTGCGCTGAGGGAGAATTTGTCGGAATCGGCTTTGAGGATTCGGGTTATTGTAGTAATGAACAGTACAAATCTTTTATTGACGGGAAGGGAAGGACATGGACACATTATTCAACTGAAACCAGCGTATATATACTGTTTGATATTAATGGTTTTGCCCGCCCAAACAGGCTTGGGCGCGACAGATGGCCCGTACGTTTTGAAGACAGGGACGGGGTTGTGGCAACATCGGGAATACCTGTCAGGGCCGGGATATTAAATGATTACACAGATGTAGACCGCTGGTGCCCGCTGGGGAACTGTATGTATAGGAGTTATTTGACTGAATGAAAACAATTAATTTTGAGAGATACGCCAGAAACCTGTTGCTGAAAGAAATCGGACAGGAAGAACAGGAAAAATTGATTAATGCAAGGGTGCTTGTAGCGGGAGCCGGGGGGCTTGGTTCTACCGTCATAGCCAACCTGGCGTCCGCAGGTGTCGGGACACTCGGTATAGCTGACGGTGACACGCTTGAGCTGTCTAATTTGAACCGCCAGTATGTACATAAGTTCAATAATATCGGGAAACTAAAGACAGAATCCGCAAATGAGTGGATAAATGCCTACAATCCCGATATAAATGTCAATAAATACAGCTCCAGGCTCACGCAGGCCAATAGTATTGATATTATAAAGGAATATGACGCAATAGTTGACTGCTTTGATTCATATAAGTCAAAGTTTGAGCTTAATAAAACCTGTGCCAAAGCCGGAAAGCCCCTGGTTCATGCCGGGGTGACGGAATTTTCGGGCCAGGTAATGACGGTTATCCCCGGAAAAACAGCCTGTTTACATTGCCTTTTCAATAATCCTGACCCGGACGCTTACGTTATAAAAGGGATACTGAGCCCCACCGTTAGTCTGGCAGCTTCATTGCAATCGTCAGAAGTTGTAAAATTATTATTAAGCCTTGATAATAAATTAATGACAAATTGTTTATTATCGTTTAATTTATTGGATAATGAATTCAGGAAAATAAAGGTTGAAAAAAGTATAAAATGCCCGGTTTGTTCATAAAAAAAGCAGAAAAAGAACATCGTCTCACTAAAGATGAACTTACGGCAATTCTTGAAAATGACGGCATTAACCGGGAACTGTTTGACGCTGCTGACAGGGTGCGGGAAAAATATGTCGGGGACAAGGTTCATTTAAGGGGCCTGCTTGAATTCTCAAACCTCTGCGTAAGGGACTGCCTTTACTGCGGGCTCAGGAAAGATAATAAAAACCTTAAAAGGTACAGGTTAAAACCCGGAACAGTCCTGGATTTTGCCCGGAAAGCGGTTTCTTACGGATACAAAACACTTGTGTTGCAGTCAGGCGAGGGGGATTTCTATTCAACGGAAGATATTGCCTCTATTGTCAGGGAAATAAAAAAGTTTGGCGTTGCCATAACCCTTAGTATAGGCGAAAAAACGGAGGAAGAGTATAAATTGCTCAGGCAAGCGGGCGCGGACAGGTTTTTATTAAGGATAGAAACGACTGATAAGGAATTATATGAAAAATTTCATCCCGGCATGAACCATGAAAACAGGATTAATTGCTTAAGAACCATAAAAAAACTGGGTTATGAAACGGGAACAGGCTCATTAATCGGCCTGCCGGGGCAGAGTATCGGGTCAATCGCGGATGATATCCTGTTTTTTAAGGAGTTGGGCGCTGATATGATAGGCGTAGGGCCTTTTATCCCGAATGAGGACACTCCCCTGGAAAACGAGCAGGGCGGGACTTTTGAAATGAGCCTTAAGGTTATGGCATTGACAAGGCTACTGCTGCCGGATATAAATATCCCCGCAACCACTGCCATGGAGAGTCTTGACCCAAATGGCAGGCTTATTGCGCTTAAATCCGGGGCAAACGTGGTTATGCCCAATGTTACGGAAGGCGAATACAGGGCTCTGTACAGGCTATACCCCGGTAAAATATGTATAAACGACACACCCGCACATTGCAGGGGGTGTATTACGGGGAAAATCCGCAGCATTAACCGGGTTGTAGCTAATGATTACGGGTTCAGGAAAAAAATTTTTAAAGTATAGTTATCCACTGACAAATAATTTGATTAATAAATACAAAGCCCATTAGCCTGTAATAAGCTCTGGGCTTTATATTTGGGCAGGGTTGGATTCGAACCAACGTAGGCATAGCCAGTGGATTTACAGTCCACCCCCTTTAGCCACTCGGGCACCTACCCATATTTTCGTTAAAAAGCCGGTGATGGGATTCGAACCCGCAACCTACGGTTTACAAAACCGTTGCTCTACCGTTGAGCTACACCGGCATGTAATATCACCTCATCTCTGAGTGTTAATTTATATTATTAATTAAAGACCGCACTGTCAAGGATTTATATTAAAATCGGCAAGGTAATTTTTCCTGCCCGCCTGCTTTGTATTCATAAAATTGCTTATGCAGCATCTCCTTCTGCCCTGGAGTAAGAAGAGCCCTCTTTTCGAGAAAAATCTCCATGGCCTGGTACCTGAGCGTTTTCTGGTCTTTTAGTATATTGCTTTGCAGTTTTCTTATTTGCTTATCGGTTGTATAAGGCCTTGCCAGGATAAACCTAAGGTTATTTTTATTGTTAGTTATTCTTGTACCCAGGTTATTATTGATTCTTTTCCATTTGTTATCCAGCTCGCTAATCCCGGCTTGCTGGTTGCGGGAAAGCCCCAGGCCCTGCCAATTAATTACGGGGTAATTTACCCCCTTGCCAAAACAGGGAGAAATAAAAAATACCGCAGACACCAAAACAACTATAATCTTACTCATCATATATTCCGGCAAGGAAATAATCCTCAGCCCTCACATACATGGGCTTGTCTGTCTCAATTGTGCTGGTTTTGTCCATATTTATCATACTGATTGAAAACCAGCCCAGGAAAACAAGGAATATTAATGCTGCAATTGAGGATGAAACGGTCTTTTTCAGGTTGGTCTGCCTTCTTCTTGCAAACAGGGGCGAAGTTGAATATGAGGATTTAATTAAAAAAGAGAGCCGCTTTATGTTTTCCAGCTCCCGCCTGCAAGTGAGGCATTGCCCCAGGTGTGTTTTCACGATTTTTGCGTCTTTTTCATCCAGCTCCCCGTCATAATACGGGGATAGCAATTCTTTTACTTCATTACACGAGAAAAAATCATTCATTTCATACCTCTTTCGTGGTCTAAATAAGGTCTAATTTCTTCCTGCAGCCTGGCCCTGGCCCTTGAAAGCCGGGATTTTACCGTACCAATGCTCGTTTTGGTTATCTCTGCTATTTCTTCATAACTTAAGTCCTGTAATTCTCTTAAGACGACAACAATCCGAAACTGTTCCGGCAAATTATCAATTGCCTCCCTTATCTTTTTATCAAGCTCAATCCCGAGGGTTTTCTCTTCGGGTATTTTCCCTTTATCCGCAATGTTAAAGGTCTGCTCGGACTCCTCCCCGGGGCTCAGGTAAGGTGCGTCAATTGAAATGGTATTGAGCCGGCGGGTTTTCCTCCTTAATTCGTCGTAAAAAAGGTTGGTTATTATCTGGTTCAGCCAGAACTTAAACGTGGAAGGCTTTTTAAGGCTTTTTATTGATTTCGCCATCCTGAACAGCACCTCCTGGGCAATATCCGGGATGTCTGTCCTGTTGGGGTCAAGATGGTATAGTGTATTATATACTATCTTTTCATTCCTTTTTATCAACTCCTCAAGGGCAATCTTATCATCCTGCTGAGATTTTTCTATTAATTCAACAAGTTCCATGGATTTATAGGCATATTTATTTTTTTTTTCATACCAGAGCATTTTAATTTGTTGTGTGTGACTTATAATGGTCAATATAGGCAATAGTTTCAGGTAATTTTTTTAATGCACAGAATAATAGACGCAAACATAAACAGGGCCTCGGAGGCCCTGCGGGTAATAGAGGAAATAGCCCGATTTGCGCTGGAGGATGAAAACACCGCTCAAGAACTGAAAAATCTCCGCCATGAACTCATAACGGTATTTAATAAAAGCTATAAAGAACTTATAAAAAGCAGGGACACTCAAAATGACGCGGGAACAAAAATACCTAACCCTTCCGCCAAAAAAAACCTCATGGATATTCATAAGGCAAATTTTAACCGCCTCCAGCAGGCGCTTAGGGTATTGTCGGAATTTGACGGCAGGATTGGGGATAATTTCAGGTATAATTCATATATTCTGGAGCAAAAAATGTATCAAAAACTGGGAAAAATACACAAAAAATACCTGCTAAAGGACAAAAAACTCTACCTCGTAACAGACAGAAGCAAATTCAATAACGGGGACGAATTCTTAAACGCAATAGCCTCAGCCCTCCAGGGCGGGGTACAGGTTGTCCAGTTAAGGGAAAAGACCTCATCCGCAAGGGAATTTATTGCCCTGGGCAAAAGGGTGAGGGAACTATGCGCGCTTTATGAAGCGGTTTTCATAATTAACGACAGGGTGGACATAGCCCTGGCAGTGAATTCTGACGGCGTACACCTGGGCCGGGACGATATGGACATAACCTCAGCCAGGAAAATACTGGGGAGCGAGGCTATAATAGGCTTATCCACGCACTGCCCGGAACATGCCCTCAGGGCAGTCGAGGCCGGGGCGGATTATATAGGGGTAGGCCCGGTTTACACCACTCCCACAAAACCCGGCAGGCAGGCGGTTGGGCTGGGATACGTTGAATGGGCGGCGGAAAATATAGCTATACCCTGGTTTGCCATTGGAGGCATAGACACGGGCAACCTGGAACATGTAGTAAAAGCAGGCGCTTCAAGGGTTGCGGCGGTCAGGGCCATAATGAATGCGCAAGAGCCGGGAGAGCACGCAAGGTGTTTTTTGGAGAGGTTGGGGGTTTGAAAAAATTCTGACTGACATTTGTTAAATTAAAAAGCCGTGCCCTGCCTTTGACAGGGCCAGTCACGTGGTACATTGAGCTTAATCTCCGGCCCGGTAGCCTGACAACACCCGAAAATACTGGCTTATGGCTGCTGCGTTTCCGCCCTGACCAGGTTCACCGGCTTTCGCCGCGTCAGACCAGGCTTCCATCGATTAAGTATCATTGCCGACCGTAACCAGCCAGGCCTCATGGCAGGCTGTCCACCCTGCTAAAGCGATTGCAGGTTCAGGGCATCGCTAGTTCCCCGTGTAGCACGGCTATTATATTTTAGCACAAATAAAAAGCTCTTGCGTATTTTAAAAATTTTCAAAAATATTCCTTAGTTTACTCGAATTGCTAATTAAGCAATTCATAAATTTCCTTAAAATCACCCGCCCACCCTACCCAGGAGGTGTGTGAAGGGCTCCGCCCTTCACGATTTC
>JANQGS010000025.1 GCA_028277195.1 Candidatus Gastranaerophilales bacterium | reverse complement strand
TTAGCAACTCAGGTTTATATGTTCAATTAAATTTAATATGGATTCTTTTGATAATTTAGCTTTTCCCTCAATTTTAAAAGTTGAAATATCCCTGCATTGCGGCCAGGTAATGTCAATATAACAATCTCTTTTTAAGATGCCGCAGTCCTTTTCTTTTAAGAAAAAAGAACCAATCATTCCTGTTTTTTTCCATTTTGGCGGGGGGTCTGTATTTATAATGTAATATTCATTTCTGCCTAAATAAAGGTGATATTTGCGCTTTCCCTTTTTATTGCCGGAGAAAGCATTCATATCTGAATCAAAAGCAATAAAAACATCCCCGGGTGACAACTCTTTCATTTTTTACCTTTTATAAACACATATATTGTGAATGCTCTTCCAGTTCCTTTACCAATTCCTTATTACCGGGTTCTATTAAATCAGTATAATGTATTGGTGAACTTTTTGAGCACCCTCTTCTTTGCCAGGCCTTATACCAACCCGGATGCTGGTGAGAGAGTTCGGTTAATTCAGAAAAACTGTAATTTTTGTATTTGTTTACCGCATAATTTAACGCTTCTTCATCACTTATTGATAATTCATCCGGATTATAATCCCTCTC
Organism: Candidatus Gastranaerophilales bacterium; assembly: GCA_028277195.1. GTDB lineage: Bacteria > Cyanobacteriota > Vampirovibrionia > Gastranaerophilales > UBA9971 > JANQGS01. Next base: position 2,319 of record JANQGS010000025.1, on the reverse strand, counting down.
AGGAATAACTATAGGAATAATCCTGCCGCCCGTTGATTTTCTTTCTATTTGAAAAGGAACTTCAGACAACGCTTCAATAGTAAAATCATCCTTTTCAAGGATATCATATACTGTTGAAGCCACAGGTCCAAATTTCATTGCAATATAATTATCGCCAATTATAGGTCTTCCATATTTATTTAAATGATAAATATCTGCAAAAAATAAAATTTTAACCAGTTTATGAAAACTGATTTCCTTTACCCTGTAAGATAAATACAGAATTACTTCCAATGCTTTTTCAATATTAGTATTAAAATTTATTTTACACATAATAAATAACTCTGTTAGTTCCTACCAATATAAAAAGTATATCGACCAAAAAATCAACCTTCTTAAGCTAAACTGTTATAATGCATTGCTTAAATAATTCCGAATTTATAAGCACTAGTATACATTATATAGTAAATAGTTTAACATATTTCATTTTTAAAGTTAAATTAAACTTCAGGTCAATTTTATATTGTCCCGAACGGTATTTCTATGTCAATTTTGTTTCTATAGCTGTTAATAATTGCCTTAAACTGCTGCAATTTCATCATATTAACGGTTTTATCCTGCCGGTCATAAAAATGTTTGTAAGAAAGCTCAATATGCCCGGCGTGTACGCAAGGGGTGTCGCTCTTTATATATTCCCCGTCAAGTATGCCGAATAATACGGCTTTTTTATACCCGGCCCTTGCGGCGAAATCCAATGCAAAAGACGCCACGGTATACGCGCCCGTTAAATCAACATTGGGTTCAAAAGGAAAATACTTTTTATAAGAACTATTTTCCTTTTTGTAAACACAATTGCCGAACTTCGGATTGTCAATCCATAGCCAGAAATCGGTTTTATAGTACAGGGGAAAAGCATTAAGCCCGATTGTGGGGTTGTTTTCAATGAGTGCGGGGAGTTGCTTTTCAATTGTTAAAATCCTGTCGGAACATCCGAAAATTAAGATAGAGTTAGTAATTTTTCTGCCCTCTTGTTTAATACATAAGTAACAAATAAAAAAAGGCACAGGGAAATGACCGGCCGCTATAGAGGAGGTATTTATATAGGCCATGGACCGGCCTTAAGTTCCCTGTGCCGGGAAGGGAGTTAGCTTATTTCGGAAGCTGTTTCGTTGAACACGATATTTTTGATTTGTCCGTCGTTAATAGTCCTGATGGCTTTTGCGCTGAACTTTATGGAAGCATACCCGTCCTCAATGGTGTAATCAAGACTTTGTATCTTGCATTTTTTAAACTGGATATGCACATCCGCCACATCGCCCGCGTCAGCGTATGCCTTGGCGGAAACTATTTCCAGCTTAAAATAGCCGGGAATGTCATCATAGTCCAAACCATAAGTCTGGGTTTCGGTATCACCGGAGCCGCCAGCTGTCACAGCGCCCCCGGTGAAGATATTCAGGACATCCATAGGCACACGCGCAATCGTTCCGCTAATATCAGCCGATTGCAGAACGGACTCAAGCGCCTGGACCTGGTCATCGTGTTTGAGTTCGTAGTTTTCCCTGTTTTCAGTAACGCTCAGGTCCTTAATCGGAACGTCATAGAGCGTACCCGGGGTATAACCGCCTGTAGTGTCAGATGTGACCGCGGCGATTTTGCAGTCGGAAATACCGCGAAACGCGGCTGTTTTACTAATTGCCATTGCTTTCTCCTTATTTATTAATTGTTTTTATATGTTCCTCCCCGGGCTAAGATAGCCATGAGTCGTATTCCTCCCATTTTTGCCTGTTAAAATACTTGTTAAGCGAAGATTTTGTATTATCCTTGTTTATTTTGAGCGAAGGGTCACCAAACGCCTCACTGCCCTCTATTCCGAGGTTAAAAGCGCCTTTTTGGATATCCTGGAGGGTTTTTACAACGTCATAGTATTTTTTCAGCACGCCGTCAGGCACTTCTGTATACATCCTGCGGCTGTACAGCCTGTAAACAACGAAATCCACCGCCAGGTATTTCAACTCATCGGGCGCGCTCTCCAGCGGCAGGTCATACCTGCCCCGCAAGTACCCGTCTATTATGTTGTCAACATAGGCTATGGCGTCGGTTATCCTGGTTGTGTCAACAGTGCCGCCGCCCGTGTCATTGGTAAGCTGTACCAGGTCGTCATTTGCAATGACCCCCTGTATGTCGGTTATAGAGCAGTAAGTCATGATTATTCTCCTTTAAATTTTTAATTTTTTTGATATATACTGCTCCCAAATTAAATTTCAGATTTTTACGGTTAATGCCTGGAGCAGTATAAGCGAAGCGGGAGCGATGAATTTTGGAAAATCCGGCTTTGCCGCG
>JANQGS010000012.1 GCA_028277195.1 Candidatus Gastranaerophilales bacterium | reverse complement strand
ACCCTGCCTGCTTATCTTAAACAAGGCAGACATTGCCGATGGCGCCATGAATATAGCCTGGCAAAAATACCTTGCCGAAAAAACAGGGCAAAAAGTAATTCTGACGAGCGCGTCCTCTGCAAAAGATATTTCCACAATCGTAAAACAAGCTACAGAACTCGGAAAACCCGAAATAGACAGGCTGGTGCAAAAAGGCCTGCTGCCAAGACCCGTAAGGGTTATGGTCCTGGGCATGCCGAATGTGGGAAAATCCAGTATTATCAATAAGTTAATAAAAACCTCAAAAGCCAGAACCGGTGAAAAAGCGGGAGTAACAAGGGCCGCGCAATGGATAAGAATACACCCTAAGCTGGAATTGCTGGATACGCCCGGGATTATACCGATGAAGCTGGAGAACCAGGCCAACGCAATGAAGCTGGCAATGGTAAATTCCATTGGAGAAGCCGCATATGACAGGACAGAAGTTGCAAAAGAGCTCATTAACCTTTTATTTATAAGGTATAAGGACTTATTTTGCGGTTATTATAATGTTACAGAGCCTTCAATTGAGGCCGTGGCAAAATCAAGGAAACTTTTGCTAAGCGGGGGCAATCCTGACATTGACCGGGCATCCTCGCTGGTGTTAAGTGATTTCAGGAAAGGAAAAACAGGGAGAATAACGCTTGAAAGCCCGGAAATACCCGAGAATTAGGGAGCTGGCAGATTTTGACAGGAAATTCAACTGTCCTGTAATAGGCACTGACGAGGCCGGCAGGGGGCCTATTGCCGGGCCGGTGGTTGCCGGGGCTGTGTCTTTTACGGAATTCAACGATGAGGTCTGCGAGGCAATAAAATTTATTGACGACTCCAAAAAGTTCTCCTCAAACCCCTCTCTCAGGAAGGAACTGGCAAGGGAGATTAAAAACGTTGCAAAATACGGCATTGCAGAATGCAGTGTGGGGGAAATTGAAGAGTATAATATTTTACAGGCATCGCTTCTGGCCATGAAAAAGGCATGTGAAAGCATAACCGGGAATGAATGCGCCCTGGTCCTGGTTGACGGGCGATTTACAATCCCTTCTTATATAAAAAACCAGAAAGCGGTTAAAAAAGGCGATTCACTGTCTGCGTCAATTGCAGCGGCCAGCATACTGGCCAAGGTGCACCGGGATGAATTAATGGAAGCCCTGGCCGAAAAATTCCCCGTTTATAACTGGCATAAGAACAAAGGCTACCCCACAAAAGCCCACATTGAGGCTGTGCGAGCGCATGGGTATTGTGAATGGCACAGGAAAAATTTTTTGTCCAAAATATTTTGAAAATTTACTTCCGGTATATATATTGAAACAAATATTTATTTGATTTATAAAGTAAAGCATGAAAGTTATAATATACGGCTCTTCTGAGATAGCTGCCCTAATCGCAAAAGAATTATACACAATACACGACGTTACAATTATTGATACCCCCGAGGAAATACCGGAGGAATTTTATAAACTGGATGTCAGCTACGTTTCAGGCAGCGGTACGGGTATTGCCTCACTTGAATCGGCAGGGATAAAAAAGGCTGACGTGTTCATTGCCTGCTCAAAACACGAGGAGTCAAACATCGTTGCAAGCTGGACAGCGAAAAAAATCAGCGATGCGGAGACAGTATGTTTTGTAAGTAAGCGCGAATACCTGGAAACACTGGCAAAACCTCCTGCTAACGGTTATAAAACAGAATCGGGAATTGACCATATAATCTGGCCGGAAGAATTGCTCATGCAGGAAATATTCAGGATTATCCTTGTTCCCGAAGCTATTGACGTGGAAATTTTCGCCGGGGGCAAGGCAAGACTGCTTGAATACAGGATTAAGGAAGAGTCCTCCATGCTCAATAAAAAAATAAAAGACTGCTACTTCCCCGAGGATTCGCTTATTGTAGGCATTACCCGCAATAATGAACTTTTTATCCCTGACGGCAATACAGAAATGGCAATGAATGACAAGGTTATATTCATGGGCAGCGAGGACGGGCTAAATAACCTGGCAGCGCAATTTTTTGAGTCCAAAAAGAAAAATACCACCAGCACCACAATAATAGGCGGGGGGAATGTAGGGTTTATGCTCGCTCAAAACCTTGAAAACATAGGGGTAAGAACGAAAATTATAGAAGTCGATACTCAAAGGGCGGATTTCCTCTCTGATAACCTGAAAAAAACCCTTGTAATCAAGGGGGACGGAACTGACCTTGAGCTGCTGGAGTCGGAAGATATAGGCGACAGCGAGGTGCTGGTCTCCGTCACAAATAATGATGAAAAAAACCTGCTGTGCTCGCTCCTGGCAAAGCAGCTCGGGGTTACGCGCGTAATCACGAGGGTTAACAAGGTAAGGAACGTAAACCTTTTTGAAAAAGTCGGCATAGATGTTGCCGTATCGCCTATAGAAGCATCTCTCAAGGAAATCAGGGATAAATTGCTTGAAAAAGATGTTGGCATCCTCGCACTGGTTGAAAAAGGACAGGGTGAGGTCATAGAAATCATTATGCCGGAAAATTTTGAAGATATAAAAGTAATGGATTTAAATATGCCGCTTAAAGCAATAATCGGGGCTGTTAAGCGGGGCAATAAGATATTAATACCAAAAGGAAGCACTCATATAAGGGCAAATGACCACTTAATGATATTTACGACTACCCGGTGCGCGGCTAAGGTTAAAGAATTCTTCAAGTTGTTATAAATTTTGTGAAAAAGTATATAAAAATTTTTCCTGAAGTGTGCTAATTATTATTTAAGAAGATAGGGGGAATTCTTAAAATATGTCCGTAACTCTTATAGGCGAAAAATACAATACTGTCAGACGAACCATAAAAAACAACAATCTCTTTCTCGTTACCGATGATAACGGAAACGTTCTGAGCGGCAATAATTCCGGCTATGGCCTTTACCTGGGCGATACACGCTTTTTAAGCAGGCTGGAATGCAGGATAAATGACACATATCCCGTTGTGCTGGCTTCATCTACCGAAACCGGCCACTCCTCGGTAATTATCGGCACTAACCTGCGGGTTAAGGATAATAACGACCCGAACAGCCTGATTCAACAGGAAACCATACAGATAAAAAGGGAAAGTGTTCTGTTCGGGGGGTATTTTGAAACCATAACCCTGGCAAATTACAATCTTTTTGAGGTCGGAATAAAACTGGAGCTGTTTTTTGAAGCTGATTTCCTGGATATTTTCGAGGTAAGGAACATAATATCACGCCATAAATCAGACATGCCGGAAATTATATCCGGGGATAACACCCTTAGTTTCAAATATAACGATACTACAGGCGCTTTTCAGGAAACGGAAATAAATTTTGACCCTGTTGAACCGTCAGTTATAGAAGAAGACAGGGTGATATATGAATTGAAACTTCCCCCGAACTTTAAAAAGGAAATTAAATATAAAATAAACCTGAAATCCACGGCATTGTTGCCCGAAAAAACAACAGCCATTGACTTTAGCGAGGCTTTTTCCCTCAATACGGAGCAGTCAGAGGAATGGAACAGCCAGATTTCAAAATTTCACACTGATAACGAGGATTTTTATGAAATGATAAGCAGGAGCCAGAAAGACCTGCATATGCTCGGCACAAAAGCGGTATGGGGAGAGTATATCTCGGCTGGGATTCCCTGGTTTACGACTTTATTCGGGAGGGACAGCATTATAGCGGCAAGGCAGGCGCTTATCCTGACACCTGAGCCGGCTAAAAACGTACTGGGAACCCTGGCAAAATTCCAGGGGAAAAAAGTTGATGAATGGAGAGAGGAAGAGCCCGGGAAAATACTGCATGAAGTAAGATTCGGGGAACTGGCAAGGAGTAACCGGATACCCCATACCCCCTATTACGGCTCGGTAGACGCGACACCTCTATGGATAATCCTGCTTTATGAATACTTTAAGTGGACAAATGATATTGAAACACTGGAAAAATTATGGCCGAACGCCCTGGGCTGCCTGCACTGGATGGATAATTACGCTTTGTATAACGGCTTTGCCTCATATGTTAAAAAAAGTGAGGAGGGCCTGGTTAACCAGGCCTGGAAGGACTCCTGGGACTCATATATGCACAGGGACGGGACATTGGCGGAATCTCCGATAGCGTCAGTCGAGGTTCAGGGGTATTTTTACTCCGCAATGGTCAAAATGGCCAGGCTTGCGGTTCATATGCGGGAAAACAGCCTTTCTGCCAGGCTTGTTGCAGAGGCGGCAGCATTCAAGCAGCGTTTTCACAAGGCTTTCTGGTGTGAGGATATTGGTTTTTACGCGCTGGCTCTTGATAAGCAGGGAAAGCGGCTCGGGGTAATTTCTTCCAATGCGGGCCATTTGCTGGAAACAGGTATTTTAGAGCCTTATTATGAGCAGAGAGTTGTTGAAAGGCTGTTCCAGTATGATATGTTCAGCGGTTGGGGCATCAGGACCCTTAGTTATAACAATATAGCCTATAACCCGATGAGCTACCACAACGGCTCAATCTGGCCCCATGACAACAGTATAATAGCAAGCGGCCTTTCCAGGGGCGGGTATAGCGATTATGTTATTAAAATAACAACAGCGCTGTTTGAAGCGGCGAGGTTAATGTATTATAAAAGGCTTCCTGAGCTGTTTTGCGGTTTTACCCGGCAATATGAAATGCAAAACCCGCCCGTGAATTACCCCGTTGCTTGTATACCCCAGGCCTGGGCCGCGGGCAGTGTATTCCTCCTCATAAAATCAATGTTAAATATTGAGCCTGACGCGCAGGGGCAGAAATTGCGCATATTAAACCCTCAGTTGCCTGAGTGGCTCAATTTCCTTGAAATAAAGAATATAAACGTGGGAGAGGCAACGGTAAACATTGAATTCAGGAAAACCAGCAGGGGCCTGGTTATAGATGTTTATGACAAACAGGGCAAACTTGACATAATTATTAGAAAGTAACATGGGGTGTAACCACCACCACTGCGGGCGGACGGGGATTTTGAAGAATTTTTAAGGCGCTCTTTAATACTCAGGGCAAATCCCGTAGTTTATGAGGACCTGGTTTATGTTGCGGTTTTCGCTGTCGTAAACGATTCCGAGCAGGCGGCCGTATTTATCGATTCCGAGTATTTTGATTTTGATGTTTTTATTGCCGTACAGCATGTTATTCAGGTGGCCTTTTGCCTGATAGCCCTTGAACATAACCTCGTCAATCGTCATTTTGTTCAGGTATGCTTGTTTATAGGCCCGGTGGATTTTTGAGGTTTCAAAGCAGTCGATGCCTGCGAGGCGGACTTTGGCTTTTGTTTGCTGGAGCTGGACTTCTATGGTGTCGCCGTCGATAACCCTTGATAGTTTGGCCTGGCCGGTTAGTTCGTAAGAATAACAGGGTGATGATAATGAAATTATAGTCAATAATAATAATTTTTTGTAATTAATAATCATTTTAAAATATAAACTATTTTTTAATAGCTAATAACTATTATTTACTTATTAATAACAGGTAGAAGGCTTTTAGTCAAGAACTAAAATATTAATTATGGAAAAGAATAAAAATTTAGAAAAAAGGCTTGGCTTTAAGCTCCGTTATATAAGAGAACAAAAAGGTTATTCTCAAATGAGGTTAGCTGAGATAACGGGATTGAACTATAATTATGTCGGCCAAATTGAAAGAGCAGAAGCAAATACAACTATAAAGACATTAAAAAAGATAGCTAATGCACTGGATGTCGAGGCAAAAGAATTGTTTGATTTCAGTTTTTAACTACTACATAGTTAAGTTAATTTTGTCATTCCGGGCCTGACCCGGAATCTCATGAATGAGTGCGACCGGGTCTTACTCCCGCTTCGCCTGAGACCCTGAAACAAGTTCAGAATGACGGAAAAAATTTTTTATCATCTACTTATATTTCAATAACGTCTAGTTGTCTACAAGTCCTCGATAATTTTACAATAATAACATTTAATTGGCTTATGGACAATTACGAAAATTTCAGGAAAAAGCTGGGTGAACGGCTGAAAAATTTAAGAGAAGAAAAAAATCTGCCCCAGGAAGAAATAGCTCTTGAAATTACTAAGGACAAATCTTTTATAGGAAGAATCGAAAGAGCAGAAAGAAGCCCCAGTCTTAAAACTATTTTTTTTATAGCTAAATTTTTTGAAATGTCTGTATCTGAATTTTTGGATATTGAAAACCCTCGTTAACCTCCTTATTAAGTGCGGAATGATAGGTTAATGGCAATTTTCCCGGCTAAATTGTTTTTAATTATATAGAAGTAAGTAAATCGGGAAGATTTGGATGGCTTTTGACCAGCTCCGCATAAACCCCTATATAAGAGGGGCTCCCCAATACACGGGGTTAAGCCCGGGAATGCCCGGGGAAGTTTCCGTTTTTCGGGAAAAACCTCCTGACTATAGCCTTGCAAAAGGTGTAATATGGCCCTTGAGCATTGACCCCGGGGTGGAGTCTGATTTTTTCGGGGCGAGAAAGGCGGTCGGGTGTTTTGAGGAGCT